>JBEVLC010000322.1:0-9623 GCA_040509415.1 Baekduia sp.
AGGCGTCGTCGCGCGAGGGCGCGCCGGCGATCAGGTCGCTGAGGCGCTGGCGCAACTGCGCGCCGCGCCGGTCAGGGGCGAAGCGCGCCTGCGCCTGCGCCATCCGCTCGGGCGAGTACCGCTTCCGGGCCCAGATCGACGTCGGCCGCCCGAGCCGGAACGCCCCGATGGCGCCGAACACGGGGATGAACAGCCCGAGCACGCCGAGCATCAGTCGCTCCTTGAGGAACGACACCACCGACAGCGTGAGCACGATCCCGACGACCGCGACCGTGCCGCCGATCGACGTCGGGTCGTCGAGTCCGAACGGCGTCGTGCCCTCGACGACGAGCGCTGCGAACGCCACCGCGATGACGACGGCGTCAAACGACGCGCGGCCCTCGTCGGTCCAGTAGACGTCCTGCAGCCGGACCCAGAGCGCGAACTCGTCGAGTGTGAAGCCGGCGCCGATGCCGAAGCCGATGGCCATCATGTGCCACCACGGCGCGGTGGCCGGCACGGCGAAGGCGAGGAAGCCGCAGATCAGCACGAGGCAGATGCCCCACACGAGGTGGTGGAGGTGCACCCCGCTGTCGGTCTGTACGCCGCCCGGCCACCAGGAGACGCTGCGCGTGAGCCGCGCGCTGGTGCGGATCGCCAGGAACGACGCGATGAACGCCACCAGCACGACGAACCCCGCGCCGGAGCCGGGGCGCAGCCGGTCGCCGAACGGGTCGACGTCGAAGATGGCGGCCGCCAGCGTCATCGTCGCCGAGTCTGCCATGGCCGCCTGGCCAGTCCTACCCCCAGGCGCAGCCCGCGGCACGCGCAAGCAGCAGCTCACGCTCGCGCGCGTTGCGCGTCAACGACGCCGCCCGCGTGAAGTCCGCGTGCGCCTCGGTGAAGCGGCCCAGGCGATACAGCAGGTCGCCACGGACGCTCGGGAGCAGGTGATAGTCCTTCAGTGAGTCCTCTGCCGCCAGGGCATCGACCACCTCCAGCCCCGCCGCCGGCCCGAACGCGCGCCCCACGGCCACGGCGCGGTTGAGCTCGACGACCGGCGACGGCGCGACCTGCGCGAGCGTCGCGTAGAGCGCGGCGATCCGCACCCAGTCGGTGTCCTGCGCGCGTGCGGCCCGCGCGTGGCAGGCCGCGATCGCGGCCTGAACGACGTAGGTCCCGCCGGGCGCGGCACACGTCTGTGCACGCTGCAGCGCGGCGAGCCCGCGCCCGACGAGCAGCCGGTCCCACAGCGCCCGATCCTGGTCGAGCAGCAGCACCGGCGCGCCGCCCGGCCCGATCCGCGCCCGGATCCGCGACGCCTGAAGCTCCATCAGCGCCACGAGCCCGTGGACCTCAGGCTCATCCGGCGCCAGCTCCGCCAGGATGCGCCCCAACCGCAGCGCGTCGAGGCACAGATCCGGCCGCAGCCAGTCGTCGCCCGCCGTCGCGGCGTAGCCCTCGTTGAAGATCAGGTACACGACCTCGAGCACCGAGGCCAGCCGCGCGGGCAGCTCGTCGCCCGACGGCACGGAGAACCCGAGTCCCGCCTCGGCCAGCGTCTTCTTGGCCCGGACGATCCGCTGGGCGACCGTCGCCTCGCTCAACAGGAACGCACGCGCGATCTCGTCGGTCTTCAGCCCGCCGAGCATCCGCAGGGTCAGCGCGATCCGGGCCTGCGTGGAGAGCACCGGATGGCAGCAGGTGAAGATCAGGCCCAGGAGGTCGTCGCCGATCTCGTCGTCGAGCGCGGCGTCGAGATCGTCGCGGCCCATCGCGAGCTCCAGCCCCAACTCGAAGGCCAGCTCCTCCTGCTTGCGCTCCAGGTTGGCGGCGCGGCGGAAGCCGTCGATGGCGCGGCGCTTGGCGGTGGCCATCAGCCAGGCGCCCGGGTTGTCCGGGACGCCTGACCGCGGCCACTGCTCCAGCGCGGCGACCAGCGCATCCTGCGCGAGATCCTCCGCGACGCCGACGTCGCGCACCATCCGGGCGAGCCCGGCGATCAGCCGGGGCGACTCGATCCGCCAGACGGCGTCGATCGCCCGCTGCGCGGCATCGGCGGGGACCACCAGCGCCTAGTTGTCGCTCGTCTGCTCCGGCGGCGCGACCGACCAGTCGCCGGCGGCCGCCTGGAGCTCCGGGGAGAAGTCCGACATCTCGAAGATCTGGCGCAGCTCGATCGTCGAGCGCTCGTCACCCGGAACGCGCGTGGCCCACTCCACGGCCTCCTCCTTGGACTTGGTCTGGATGATCCAGTAGCCGCCGACGACCTCCTTGGCCTCGGCGTACGGGCCGTCGGTGACGGTCGCCTTGCCGTCGGACGAGAACGTCACGACGGCGCCCTTGGACGGGGGCTGCAAGCCATCGAGCGCGAGCAGCGCGCCGGCCTTGGTCAGCTCCTCGTTGTAGCGAGCCATCGCGGCGACGTCGGCTTCCGTCGGCTGGAAGTTCTCGTCGCTGGCATCCATCTTGATGAACATCATGAAGCGCATTGGGGAACCCTCCTGAGGGTGGTAGTTGCCGTTCTATCGCAGCGTCGAACGGCGACGGCCCAGATCGACACGACCGCAGGAGTTGGCGCGTTGGCGCTCAGGCCAGTTCGTCGACCAGCCGCAGCAGGTCGAGCGGGCTGAACGGCTTGGTCAGGAAGAGATCGGCGCCGGCAGTGCGGGCTCGCGTCTCGTTTTCCTGGGCCCCGGCGGCCGTGAGCATGACGATCGTCGCCTTCGCTGCGCCGTTGTCCTGCTCGCGGATCAGGCGGCAGGCCTCGATGCCGTCCATGCGTGGCATGTCGATGTCGAGGAACACCAGCTCGGGATGGACCTCGGAGGCGAGCTCCACGGCCTCGATGCCGTTGGCGGCCTCGTGCAGCCGGAAGCCCGCGACGTCCTCGAGGGTCGTGGAGACGAGCTTGCGGATGAACGGGTCGTCGTCGACGATCAGGACACTGCGCACTTCAGCCGACCTCGCGTCGGATGTCGTCGAGGCGCGTGAGCGGGATCTGCATGAACGCGTCCACGACCTCGGGGTCGAACTGCGTCCCGGAGGACTCGGCGATCATGTCACGCGCGACGGCAAGCGGCGAGGGTGGACGGTAGGGCCGGATGGTGGTCAAGGCGTCGAGCACGTCGGCCACGGAGAAGACCCGAGCGGCGAGCGGGATCGCGTCGCCGGCCAACCCGTCGGGGTAGCCCGCGCCGTCCCAGCGCTCGTGGTGGTGGCGGACGACGAGCTTGGCCTCGCCGAGGAAGTCGATCTCGCGCAGGATCTCCCAGCCGACGAGCGAGTGGCGCTCCATCAGCGTGCGCTCCTCAGGCGTCAACGGTTCCGGCTTCCAGAGGATCGAGTCCGGCACCGCGACCTTGCCGACGTCATGCAGCAGGAAGCCGAACTCGACCTCGGGGTCGTCGCAGAACGGCGCGTCGAGGACGCGGGCGATCTCCATGCCGTAGGCGGCGACGCGCTCGGCGTGCTTGCCCGTGTAGGCGTCACGCGCCTCGACGGCGTTGCACAGCGCTCGCACCGTGGCCATGTAGGACCGGCGCAGCTCATGGCGGCGCTCACGCTCGCGCTTGAACGTCTCGCGCAGGTCCGCGGCATAGCGCTCGAGCTGCTGTTCCTTCTCGGCCGCCGAACGCTCGACGGTGGCCAAGCGCTCCTGCAGAACCGAGACGTCGGTGATCGTTCCCTTGCCTGGCATGTCCTCCATCAACGAGCCTACAAGTCCGCTGCTGCGGCGGGCTCCAAGAGGGCCAGGACGGCGGCTCCCGCTTCGCCGATGGAGATCGGCTCAGCGTCCAGCCGCGCGAAGCCGGGGGCGCCGTCGCCGTCGGCCGAGACGACGACGACCGACCGGCGCAGGCGGCGTCCGCGGAGGTCGAGGCCGGCGATCGCGGCCTCGACGTCGGGCAGGCCCGCGTCGACCAGCGCGACCTCGAAGCGGCGCATGGCGCACAGCCGCGCGGCCTCCAGCGGCGTGCTGGCCCACTCGTGCTCGATCGCGAGGTCGTCCAATGCCTGACGCAGGTTGGTGCGCACATCCGCGCGGCCGACGGCCAGGACCCGGACGCGGCCGGCCATGACCGCCGAGCCCAGCGCGTCGGCCAGCTCCTCGGCGTCGATCGGCTTGCTGATGACCCACTCGCCCGAGAGCGCCTCGCGGCCCGAGAAGACCGAGACGACGACGACGGGCAGGTCGGCCAGCCGCGGGTCGGCGCGCAGCTCGCGCAAGACCTCGAAGCCGCTGACGCCGGGCATCAGGACGTCGAGCGTCATCGCGTCGAACTCCTCGTTGCGCAGCCGCTCCAGCGCGGTAGCGCCGTCGTGGACGATCTCGCACGTCACGCCGAAGGGCTCCAAGCGCTCGGCGATCAGCCGCGCGGTCTCGGGCTCGTCGTCCATCACCAGGACGCGGCGGCCGCGCAACGCGTCAGAGGGACGGGTGACGACGCCGGGGCCGGGCGCGGCGGGCAGCGTGACCGCGAACGTCGTGCCCTCGCCGGGCGTGGAGGCGACGTCGATCGTGCCGCCGTGCAGGTCGACGAGCGACTTGACGATCGAGAGGCCCAGCCCGGTGCCCGGCGTGCCGGTCGAGCCCGCGCCGCGCGAGAAGCGCTCGAAGACGTGCTCCAGCTCGGCCGGCGTCATCCCGTGGCCGGTGTCGGTGATCTCGATCCGCACGCCGGCGCCGAGCTGCGATGCCCTGAGGCTCAGGCGGCCGCCCTCGTCGGTGTAGAGGTGCGCGTTGGTCACCAGGTTGGTGAGCATCTGGCGCAGGCGCGTGGCGTCGGCCAGGATCCGCGGCGTGTCGGGGGCGACGTCGATCTTCAGCTCCTGCTGCTTGGCCTCGATCCGCCCGGCCAGCAGCGTCGTCACATCCGCGAGGACCTCGCCGACGTCGACGGGCCGGCGGTGCACCTCGACGCGCCCGGCCTCCAGGCGCGCGACGTCGAGCAGGTCGTTGACGAGGTCGACCAGGCGGTTGGTGGAGACCAGGACGATGTCGAGGAACTCGCGCTGGCGATCGTCGAGGCCGTCGCCGGCGCGCAGCAGCTCGACGAAGCCCTTGATCGAGGTCAGCGGCGAGCGCAGCTCGTGCGACGCGGTGGCGACGAACTCGCTCTTGAGCCGCTCCAGGCGGGCGCGCTCGGTTGCGTCGCGCAGCGTCCAGACGGTTCCGCCGTCGGCGTGCTCCTCCAGCCGCGCGGCGGTGACGGCAAGCGTGCGGCCGTCGTGCTCCAGCAGGATCTCGACGCCGAGCGCCTCGTCGACGGCGGGCAGGACGAGGCCGCCGAGCTCGGGCGGATGGCCGACCTTCAGCTCCGGCGCCAAGCGCAGCGCGCGCGGGTTGGCGGAGGAGACCAGGCCTTCCTCGTCGATGATCAGCAGGCCGTCGCCGAGGCTGCGGACCGTGACGGCGAGCCTTCGTCGCTCGGCCTCCAGCCGCTCGTTGGCCTCTTCGAGGTCGACGGCCATGGCGTTGAAGGAGCGGCCGAGCTGGCGCAGCTCGTCGGGGCCGGTGTTCTCGTCGACGCGCGCGGTGAGGTCGCCGCCGGCCAGGCGGGCCGAGGCGTCGACCAGGCTCTCCAGCGGGCGCCGGACGCCGGCGAGCAGGAGCGCGACCAGCGCGATCGCGCCGGCCAGCGCCAGGCCGCCGGCGGCGGTGATCGAGGCGAGCGCCTTGCGCGAGTCGTCGCGGGCGGCGTCGTCGGCCTTGCCGAGGCGCTCGTCCTGGCGGCGCTCAAGGGCGGCGATCGGCTTGCGGGCGGCAAGCGCGGCGCCGGCGGGGGCGTTGGGGCGGCGCAGGCGTGCCTGGGCGGCGCCCGCCTGCGCGACGAGCTTGAGGCTCTGCGGGTCGTCGGCCGCGCGGCGGCGGGCGTCGGTCAGCGATTGGAGGTAGGCGGCCTTGGCGCGGGCATCGCCGGCCGCGGTGCGATCGGCCTGCGGCGCGCGCAGCGTGGCCTCCTCGACGACGGAGGCGGCCAGCAGCTTGCCCGACGCGGATTTGACCTCGTAGGCATGGGCGAGCTGATCTTCGTAATGCTGCCGGGAGGAGTACAGCGCGCCCACGCCGAATCCCGCGATCGCTGTGAGAGCGATCGTCAATCCAAGAAGCGCAAGTTGGACCGAGCGCGCGATGGATAGCCGGCGCACGGGCGGGACGGTACCGGGCGGGGGGGACACGCGCCGACGTTTCTCGCGCGCGGCGTTGCCGGTGGTGCTCGTCGGGGTGGCGCTGACGGCGGTTGCGACGGTCGGCGACGGCGGCGTCGGGCGCGCGCACTACCTGCGCCAGCTGGTCTTCGGACCGGCCGGATCGACGGTGTCGCGGTCGGCGCCCCAGAGCGTTGTGGCGACCGAATCGCTGCCGTCGATGCCGGCTGTGCCCCTCGCCGAGCGCGCCCTGCCACGATCCTCGGGCAATGGCCATCGTGCTCGCCCTCGCCGCCTCGGTCTCCTGGGGTCTAGCGGACTTCCTCGCCGGGCTCGCCAGTCGCCGCGTTAGCGTCCCGGTGGTCCTGCTGCTGGTCGAGGGCGGCGGGCTGGTGGTGATCGCGGTGGTCGCGGCCGTCTGGGGCGGCCCCTTCTTCGACGATGCCCAGGACTTCTGGTCGGCCGTTGGCGCCGGGTTATCGGGCGTCGCGGGTCTCGGGTGCTTCTACGCCGCGCTGGCGCTGGGGACGATGAGCGTCGTGGCCCCGATCGCCTCGGCGGGCATCGCGCTGCCGGTGATCGTCGGGATCGCGACCGGCAACCGCCCGTCGGCGGTGACCGCGGTGGGGCTGGCGGCGATCGTCGCGGGCGTCGTGCTCGCCTCGCGCGAGCAGCACGAGGGCGCCGAGGCCACCGCGGCGGGGCAGAAGGCGCTGGGTCTCGCGCTGCTGGCGGCGATCGGTCTCGGCGGCTTCGTCGTGCTGGTCGACGCGCCCGCCGACTACTCGATCCCCTGGACGCTCGCGGTCTCGCGCGCGGCGGCGATGCCGTTCATCGCGCTCGTGATCCTGCGCAGGCGGCCGGCGTTCCCGGCCGCGCGGCTCGGGTTCGGGATCGCCGTGGTCGGGTGCATCGACCTGTTGGCAACGGTGCTGCTGTCGACCGCCCAGACCAAGGGCGACCTCAGCGTCGTCTCGGTGCTCGGCGGGATGTACCCGGTCGTGACCGTGCTGCTGGCCGCCGCGGTGCTGGGAGAGCGGGTGCGCACGCCGCAGCTCGTGGGGATCGTGTGCGCGCTGGGCGGGGTGGGGGCCGTCGCCGCCGGATGACCTCGTTGGCCGCCGCGACCTTCACCTTCGCGCCGCTGCAGCTCGCGCCGGCGGCGATCAGCGCGGCGCTCTATGCGCGGCGCGTGCGGACGCTGAGCGGGACGCCACGGGCCGTCCCGCGGCTGCGGCAGTGGTCGTTCTACAGCGGGGTCGCGTTGATCGCCGCGGTGCTCGTCTCACCGCTGGCCAGCTACAGCGAGGAGCTGTTCTGGGCACACATGGTCGAGCACCTGCTGATTGCCGACCTCGGCGCGCTGCTGCTCGTGCTCGGCCTCACCGGCCCGGTGCTGGCGCCGATCCTGCGCATCGGGGTCTTCGACCGTCTGCGCGTACTTGCCCACCCGCTCGTCGCGCTCCCGCTGTGGGCGATCGACCTCTACGTCTGGCACATCCCCGCGGTGCACGAGGCCGCGCTGCAACACGACGGCGTCCACGCGCTGCAGCACCTGTGCTTCATCTTCTTCGGCGCCAACGTGTGGATGTGCCTCTTCGGGCCGTTGCCGACACCCGCGTGGTTCGGGACCGGTTGGAAGGCGGGGTACATCGTCGCGGTCCGGCTGGTGGGCGCCGCGCTGGCCAACGCGTTCCTCTTCGGCGGCAGCGCGTTCTACTCCGCCTACGGCCCCGGCGAGGCGGCCCATGGGCTGGCGCCCGGCACCGACCAGGTCGTCGCCGGCTCGATCATGATGGTCGAGGAGTCACTGCTGACGATCGGCCTCTTCTGCTGGCTCTTCCTGCGCGCGGCGCGTGAGAACGACGAGCGCCAGGCGCTGTTGGACCTCGCGACCGCGCGCGGCGTTGCGTTGACCGACGAGCGTGCGGGCCGTGCGGTGGCCGCGGGTCGGGGCAACGAACTGCGCGCCCGCATCGAGCGCGACGCTGAGCAGCGGTGAGCGGCTAGGCGTTTGCTGATCGTCGGGTCAGGGGACGTCCAAGAGCAGGATGCCGACGCACTTCAAGCAGCAGGTTCGCCAAATCGCCCGCGGCCCTGAGGGCCGTCGGATCGCCGAAGAGGCCAAGCGCCTGGCGAGGGACCCGCGCATGCATGCGCGCATTGACGAAGCACGCAAGCGCCTGGCGGGGAAGCGCAGCAAGCCGGCGTAGGCCGGCTCGCGCCTCACTCCCCGCGCGTCAGCGCCTCCGCCCGCTCGGCGAGCCCCACGACGCCATCCCCGAACGCCTTCAAGTACGGGTCGTCGCTCATCCCCGACGACGCGCGCCGGTAGTTGCCCTCCATGAAGACGATCGACTTCCAGAGCGCGAGCGTCTGGTACCAGCGGATGTCGGTCATCGAGCGCCCCGACTTCTCCTCATAGCGCGCGACCAGCTCGGCGCGCGTCGGCCAGCCCTCCTCGCGCGTCACGCCCGACAGCTCGAACTTGCCCAGCGACGGGTCGTCGCGCTCGACGTAGAGCGTGCAGAAGTAGCCGAGATCGGCCAGCGGGTCGCCGATCGTCGACATCTCCCAGTCCAGGACCGCCGCGATCGCTGCCGGCGGCTCGGGTGCGAGCAGGACGTTGCCGAGGCGGTAGTCGCCGTGGACGATCGTCGCCGCGGGCGAGGCCGGGAGGTTGGCCGCCAGCCAGTCGCCGACGGTCTCGACCTCCGGGATCTCGCGCGTCTTGTTGTGCTCCCACAACCCGAGGAAGCGCCGCAGCTGGCGCTCCAAGTAGCCCTCGGGCTTGCCAAAACCCTCCAGCCCCGCCGCGCGCCAGTCGACGCCGTGGATCTCCACCAGCGCGTCGATCAGCTCGTCTGCCGTCCGCGATCGCTCGGCAGGCGAGTCGAGCCCGACCGGCATCGCGCCCGTGACGACGTGCCCGATGACCTCCTCCATCACATAGAACGGCGCGCCAAGCACCTCCTCGTCCTCGCAGACGGCCAGCACCCGCGGCACCCGTGCCCGGCCTTCCAACGCCCGCAGCACCCGCGCCTCGCGCAGCATGTCGTTGGCCGACGGCGGGATCGGCGGCCGCGGCGGCCGTCGCAAGACGAACCGGGCCCCGCCACGGTCGAAGAGGTACGTCGCGTTGGAGTGTCCGTCGCCGATCGGCCGGATCGTCGGCTCGCCGTCGCCGAGGTCGTGGCCGTCGAGGAACGCGAGCAGCGGATCGAGGACCAGCAGCGGCGGGCGCTCGTGGGCCGCGCCCTCCTCGTGCGTGCGGACGATGTCGTCGGCCGCGATCTCGTGGGCCATCAGGCGAGGTCTCCGGTCGCGGCCTTGGTCGACTCGCCCTGCATGGCGAGCTTGAGCAGCTCGCGCGCGATCGTCATGCGGTGCACCTCCGAGGCGCCGTCGTAGATGCGCGCGGCGCGCGCATCCTGGTAGATCCTGCCGACCGGGAGATCGAGGGCGATGCCCGCCGCGCCGTGGATCTGCAC
>JBEVLC010000323.1:0-11610 GCA_040509415.1 Baekduia sp.
GGCGGATGAGATCGGCGCACTCCACGCTGCGATCGGGAGCGACCCCGGGTGGGAGCTCGTCTTCACCGACGGTCCGAGCACCCTCTACCGCTGGCGGTCCTCATGACGCTCGATCAGGCAGCGCCGGCCGCCGCAGTGGCGGGCCCCAACGTGCTGCGCGCGGTGGTCGTGAACCACTGGCACGACGACAACAAGGGCGACAGCGCCATCACCGGCGGGATCCTGCGGCTCGTGCGCGAGCGCTGGCCCGCGGCCACCGTGCGTGTGTCGACGATGCACGAGCGCCACACGCAGGCTTACCCGACGCAGGTGCGCCACCTGGCCGAGAGCTGGGGCGTCTCGGGTGAGCCGTCGTTCGCGCCGACCGAGATCGGCACCGGCCCGCCGGGCACACCGGCCACCACGCTGCGCTGGCTCGCACGGATGAGCCGGATCGCCGCCGAAGTGCTGACGGGCCGGGTCTCGCGCCGCTCGAAGGCACGGCTCGCCGGGGTTGACCTCGTCATCGTCATCGGCGGCAGCGACATCTACGAGGACCCCGACGTGCGCTCGCTGCTCAGCGTCACGCGGCTGCTCAGCGTGCTCTACCCGGCGTGGGCCGCGGCCCGCTTGAATATCCCGGTGGTGCTGGCCGGCCACACGCTCGGGCCGTTCCCCCACCGCGCCGGGACGGCGCTGGCCCGGCGGATGCTCGCCGGCGCGCGGCGCGCGGCGCTGCGCGAGTCGACCTCGCTGGAGATCGCCCACGGGCTCGGCCTGCGCGATGCGGTCGTGGCGCCCGACATGGCCTTCGCGACGGCCGCGGCCCGCACACCACGCGTCGAGGCGCTCCTGAGCCCCAGCGCGCCGGTCGCGCTGGTCCTGCGCGCTCACCCACACGCGGGCGAGGAAGCCGATCGCCGTGTCGCCGAGGCCGTGGCGGCCGTCGGCCGTCGCCTGATCGCAGACGGCAGCGCCGACCAACTCCTCGTCATGGCCCACACGCTCGGGCCCACGCCGGTCGAGGACGACCGCCCGGTCGCGCGGCGCCTCGCCGCCCTGCTGGCCGACCAGCCGATGCGCCTGGTCGAGGATGACCTGTCGGCCGAGGAGCTCGCCGCGCTCTATGGCGGCTGCAGGGCCGTCATCACGGTGCGTCTGCACGCGGCGATTCTCGCGCTGGCACACGGGACGCCGGCCTTCGCGATCGCCTACATGACGCGCAAGACCGAGGGCGTGATGGTCAAGGCGGGGCTCCCTGACGCGTGGTGCGCCTACGACGAGGCGACCACCGAGCGGATCATGAAGGCCTTACCCGAGCTGCTCGCCGACGGCACCCGTGAGCGCCTCGACGCGGCTCGGACGACCTGGCTCGCGGACCTGCGTTCAGAGCGCGACCTCTGGACGGTCAGACAGCACGGTTGAGACGCCGTTGTCGGGGTAGTACGGCCGTCCACGGGCCTCCTGCGCCGCAGTGCTCGTGCCGACCACCTTTCTGATGGACCACCACGTCGCCGCCGAGCAGCTCCGCGCCCACACCCTGCTGGGGCTCGAAGCGACGTACCGCGTGATCGACGTCGCCGGCGAGCACGCGCTGGTCGAGGTGGTCGACGTGCCGGGCCTGCACCCGGGGATGCGCTTCCGCTATGACATCGGGATCGTCGACGAGATGCGTATCGTGGACGTGCGTGCGGAGGTCGAGAGCGGACTTGCAGGACTGTTGAAGTCAGATGGCGCTGACTTCGACGCGCGCGCTGCGTAGGCGCGGCGCGCAGCTCGGTGCGCTGACGGCCTGCGCCGCGGCAACCGCCCTCACGGCACTCGCGCCCGCCGGCGCAACCGCCGCCACCTTGCGCCTGTCGACGTCGCAGCACCCGGTGCGCGATGCGCTGCGCAAGACGTGGGCGCCAGACCGCTTCACCTTCGGCGGCCGTCTCGAGCGCCGGACCGGCGACGTGGAGAGCACCGCTTCGCCGCAGCTCTACCGCACCCACCGCGTCGGCATTCGCAGCGCGTCGGTGCCAGTCGGCGCTGCCACCTACGCGGTCACCATCTATCTGGCCGAGGATCGCGGAGCGCTGCCCGGCGCCCGGGTCTTCGACGTCCTCGCCGAAGGTGTGCCGGTCGCGACCGGCGTCGACAGCGCCGCCGCGACGACCGACGGCAAGCCCGACCACATCGTCTTCACCACGCCGGTCACCGACGGCCGCTTGACGCTGCGGTTCGTCGCCCGCAGCGGCGAGCCGCAGATCAGCGCGATCAAGATCACCACCATGCGGCGCTCCACGACCCCGGTCGGCGTGCGCTGGCGCGACGAGTTCGATGGTCCGGCCGGGCACGGCCCGAGCTCGGCGCGATGGGCGTTCGATCGCGGGGTCGGCGGCTCACCGGGCTGGGGCAACGACGAGCTCGAGACCTACACCGACCGCCCGGAGAACGTCGCACTCGACGGCAACGGGTCGCTGGCCATCACCGCACGCCGTGAACACTTCCGCGGCCATCGCGGCGTGGTTCGCGACTACACCTCAGCGCGCATCAAGACGCAGAAGCGCTACTGGTTCACCTACGGCGAGGCGGCCGCCCGCATCCGCGTGCCGGAAGGGGAAGGGATCTGGCCGGCCTTCTGGGCCGTGGGCGAGAACGTCTATGACATCGGCTGGCCGGCGTCGGGCGAGTTCGACATCTTCGAGATCCTGGAATCGGATCCGCTGTCGGTCTGGGGCTCGGTCCACGGCCCGGGACGCAAGGATCGCCCGTACGCCGCGAGCCGGCGGATCCGCCTCGGCCAGTCGGCGGCCTCCGACTTCCACGTCTACAGCGCCCTCTGGGTGCCTGGCGCGCTCCAGATGCGCCTGGACGGTGTGCGCTACGCCACCTACACGCCCGAGGATCTCGGCCCGCGCCGGCGCTGGGTCTACGACCATCCGTTCCACCTGATCCTCAACGTCGCCGTCGGCGGCGAGGGCAGCACCCCGCCGACGGCCGCAACGCCGTTTCCCGCGACGATGCTCGTCGACTGGGTCCGCGTGTCGAAGTAGCTACGCCGCGCTGTTGTCGTCCTCGCCGCCCGGATGGGGCAGCGGGGCAACAGCGGCGATGTGCGGGCGCTCGGGCGGTGACGGGACCGCGTAGGGCCGGCGGCGGTTGACCGGCGCGACGCCGGCCATGATGGTGTCGATCTCGTCGCGATCCAGCGTCTCGCGCTCCAGCAGCGCGGCGGCCAGCTCGTCGAGCTTGGCGCGGTGCGACGTGATCAGGTCGTAGGCGGCGCGCTGGGCCTCGAAGGCCAGCTCCTGCTGCTCCTCGTCGCGGATGCGGCGGGTGAGGTCGGAGACGACGTTGTGGTCGGTCACGGCCCGCACGCCCGCGGTCGAGGTGCCCATCGAGTACTCGTGGACCATCGCGTGCGTGATCTCGGCGACGCGATGCAGGTCGTTGGCGGCGCCGGTGGTCACGGCGCCGAAGACGACCTCCTCGGCGACGCGCCCGCCGAGCAGGACCGTCATCTGGTCGATGAGCTCGTCGCGCGTCTTGAGGTAGCTGTCCTCGTCGGGCAGGTTCATCACGAAGCCCAGCGCGGAGCCGCGCGGGACGATCGAGATCTTGTGCGTGCGCTCGGTGGTCTCGAGCAGCTCGCGGGTCAGCGCGTGGCCGGCCTCGTGGTAGGCGACGACCTTGCGCTCGTGCTCGTTGAGCGTGGTGTTGGTCTGCACGCCGGCGACAACACGTTCCAGCGCATCATCAAAGTCGTCGCGCCCGACGGTCTCGGCGCCGCGGCGGGCGGCGAAGATCGCGGCCTCGTTGCAGAGGTTGGCCAGCTCGGCGCCCGACAGGCCGCTGGTCTGCTGGGCGACCGTGTGCAGGTCGACATCGGCGGCCAGCGGCTTGTTGGCCGTGTGCACAGCGAGGATCCGTCGGCGGCCTTCGACGTCAGGCGGCGAGACGTAGACCTGGCGGTCGAAGCGGCCGGGGCGCAGGAGCGCCGGGTCGAGCTTGTCGAGCAGGTTGGAGGCCGCCATGACGACGACGCGGCCCGAGGACGAGAAGCCGTCCATCTCGACCAGCAGCTGGTTGAGGGTCTGCTCGCGCTCGGAGTTGTTGTCAGAGCCGCGGGTCGCGCCGACGGCGTCGAGCTCGTCGATGAAGATGATGGCCGGCTCGTGCTTGCCCGCCTCGCGGAACAGGCGGCGGATGCGCGCGGCGCCGAGGCCGGCGAACATCTCGACGAACGAGGACGCCGACTGCGCGTAGAAGGTCGCGCCGGACTCGTGGGCGACGGCCTTGGCCAGCAACGTCTTGCCGGTACCGGGCGGGCCATGCAGCAGGACGCCGGCGGGCACGCGGGCGCCGATCTTGACGAAGCGCTCGGGGTTCTTGAGGAAGTCGACGACCTCCTGGAGCTCCTTCTTGGCCTCGTCCACGCCGGCGATGTCTGACCAGGCGACCTCGACGTTGGCGTCGGGCTTGATCTCGACCGGCTTGGTCTTGGGCATCGTCTTCAGGACGCGCCACATGACCACGGCGATGATCACGATGAAGACCAGCGAGCCGAAGCCCTGCCAGTCGGTGCCGAACTGCTGGACCTTCTCGGAGAACGACTGCTTGGGGACCTCTGTCGTGCCCCGCAACGTGCTCAGGTCCGGCTTCTTGGTGCCCGAAACGCCCCTGGTGACCGTTGGGGCAGGGGCAGACGAAGAGGGAGACGCAGGCACGTCCTCTTCCATCGGCCGGAAGCGACGAACCCTTGACGGTCGCTGCCTGACTTGACAAAAGCGGACCGAAGTCCGCTACTATGTCCTCCATAAGCGGACTGCGGTCCAGATCTGACCTCCAGGAGGACACCCCAATGAGCACCACGATCACCGAGATCCCCGCCGGCACCTACGGCCTCGATCCCGTCCACAGCTCCATCGGCTTCGGCGTCAAGTACAACGGCCTGGCCACCTTCCGCAGCACCTTCGAGAAGTTCGACGCGGCATACGCCGACGGCGTCCTCACGGGTTCTGCCGACGTCACGTCGATCGCCATCGACGAGCCCAACTTCAAGGGCCACCTGCTGACCGAGGACTTCTTCAACGCCGAGGTCACGCCGACGGTCACGTTCCGCTCGACCGACATCACGGTCAACGAGGACGGCACCGGCGAGGTCGCCGGCGAGCTCACGATCCGTGGCGTCACGAAGTCCGTCGTCGCCAAGGGCAACATCGCCGCCGGCGCCGACCCCTTCGGCAACGACCGCATCGCGTTCGAGCTGTCGACCACGGTCGACCGCCGCGAGTTCGGCCTCAACTGGCAGAACGCGCTCCCCAACGGCAACGACTCGCTCGCCTGGGACGTCACCCTCACCGTCGACCTGCAGCTCGTCAAGCAGGCGTAAGGAACCACATGCCCGCGATCCGCATCCTCGGCCTCTCCGGAAGCCTCCGAAGCGGGTCCCACAACACGGCCCTGCTCCGGGCGGCGGCGCTGTCGCTGCCGTCCGGGGTCGAGCTGGAGGTCTACGACGGCCTCCGGGACCTGCCCCACTACGACGCCGATCTCGACGTCGAGCCTGTACATGAGGCGGCAGCCCGCCTGCGCGAGGCGATCGCCGACGCCGATGGCGTCCTGATCGCCACCCCTGAGTTCAACGGCTCGATCCCCGGCGCGCTCAAGAACGCGCTCGACTGGGCCTCGCGCCCGTTCCCCGACAACGCCTTGCGCGGCAAGCCCGTCGCGGTCCTCGGCGCCTCCACCGGCCTGTTCGGCGCGGTCTGGGCGCAGGCCGAGACCAAGAAGGTCCTCGGCATCATCGGCGCCGACGTGCTCGACGGCGAGCTGCCGGTCGGCCAGGCCTCAGGCGCCTTCGGTGACGACGGCCATCTGATCGAGCCCGATCTGCGCAACGCGCTCGAGGAGCTCCTCGGCGTGCTGGCCGCACGCGTGGAGGCCCGGGAGTCCCAGGCGGTTTAAGGTGCTCGGTGTGGCGCCATCCTTCGAGCTCCCGATGTCGGGCCCCGCACCGGCGGAGCGGGAGCGCGCCGACGCGCGGCGCAACCGCGAGCGGATCCTCTGCGCGACCGCGCGCCTGATCGACCGCGTCGGCATCGACTGCATGTCGATGGACGACGTCGCGGCCGAGGCCGGTGTCGGCAAGGGCACGCTCTACCGCCGCTTCGGCGACCGCTCCTCGCTGCTGCGCGCGCTGATCTCCGAGCCCGAGCAGGCCTTCCAGGACGAGCTCATCCGCGGCGCACCGCCGCTGGGCCCGGGCGCCCCGCCCGCCGAGCGCCTGCACGCCTTCGGCGAAGGGGTCCTGCGGTTCCTCGACGGCCACGCGGTCTACATCCAGGCCGGCGAGCTGCTCGCCGGCAGCAAGCGCTACACCCATCCCGTCTACGCCTTCTACATGACCCACGTCTCCTACCTGCTGCGCGAAGCCTGCGGCGAGACGCCCAACCACCAGTACATGGTCGACGCCCTCTTGGCCCCCCTCGCGGCCCAGCCGTTCCTGTACCAGCGCAAGGTCCGCGAGATGTCGGTCGACGAGATCTGTGCCGGCTGGCACGCGCTGTGCGACGCGGTGCTGGCGTCCGCGCCGGCTGCCGACTCTTGAAGATCTAGCCGCGCAACTGTCGCGACATCGTCCGTCCGCTTAGGGCGTCGTTGCAGTGGTGGTGGTTCCCGCCGCCGACGACGAGCCAGCCTGACCGAGGACGTAGCCGCCGACCGCCACGGCGGCAGCGACCACCACAGCGGCAATCGCGGTTTTGAGAGACCAACCTGCGCGACGATCGGTCGCAGCGTTTCGCACGTCGTCAGCCTTCAGTTCCCGCGCAGCGCCGATGCACTGCATGAGCTTGTCATCGAGCTTTCGTGCGATTGCCGCCGCTTGGGTCATCTTCGCTGCGAGGTCCAGCGTCTCTTCCCATCCAAGACGCGGCGTCTTTGCGCGACGAACCTCTTCCATCAGCACCTCGATCTGCTGCCGGTCATCTTCGAGATCGCTGTGGTACGGAACACCGATCATCGCCTTTGTCTCACGGTAGGTACGAGCCTCCAGGAGATACTCCTCCCAGCGTTCGAATACCTCAACCAGCTTGCCGCGAAGGACCTGTTCGGGGTGTTCCATAACGGCACGACGAAGGTGGTCCTCGATATCAGCGAGATGGCTCGCCTGATCGGCTTCGCTGAGCGCCTCGTTGGCCGCAAGCTCACCGACATGAGAGAACGCTTCGTTGAAATTGACGCGGCCAATGTTGCTCTCGAGACGGGTCAGCGTCTCGGCCCCGCGAATCGCGGTGTGCACGCTCTCGACTCGCACGGCGAGGATATGCCGTAGTCGCTGCTTGTTCTCAACGCTGAGATGCTCAAACAGCCGCGACTGGCCTTGCTGATCTGGTACCAAAGCCATGAATCGCGCATCGTCCCACACCGCGCAGGAGTACGCGGGCCCGGCTAGTCCTCCGGGAAGCTTTCCCGCTGCCGGTGAATGAACGCCTCGGAGCGATCGTAGCGCTCCTTATTCGACGCGTCGTCTTCCCGCAGATGCTTCAAGCCGGTCGTTTGCCGCCCGCCGAGCGATGACTGCCTCGGACCGTGCTCTATCGGCACGTCTTCGTGACGCTGGGCCCATTTTCTGAACTTGTCGAGGCCGTTCACCTCATGACCTCCGGCACGCCGGACGTCGGACTTGAGAGTTCTCTTCACCATTAGACACCTCTCCGATGCGATGCGGTCGCGCCAATGCGTATCCGCGCCTCGCTCGCCTCGGGTTGCCAGCCTGTTGTCCGCCTGTGACCGCAGCAGACCTACCACTATCAAGGACAAGAGCGCATCTTACGGATCTTGCGCCGTCTTCCGTCCTACCGTTCTGATAATGCATGAACCTAGGTCCCGAATCAATGTAATATTGTCGGAGATCTAGCCTCAACAACTCGCGTGCGAGGTTCATGAATCATGAACATAGACCTGCCACTGGACGGAAGAGAACGCACTGTCCTGCGTGAGGCGTCACGAACCCTCTACGGCAACATGCACGTGATGGAGACGCTCCTGGTGATCGGCCGATCCGATCGCGATCTCTTCTACCAGGCAGGGTTAGCGAACGATCTCGGATGCAAGGCCAACCAGGCAGGAGCGGTGATCGAGAAGCTGCTCCAGCTGGGCGTCGCGGAGAGAGTGCCCCGTGAAGAAGGTCAAGCACGCGGATACTGCCGGCGACTGCCATCTGCGCTCTGGTCATCCGTGATTCCTTTTGCCATCGAGGTTCTGCAGCAGCGCACCGCTGACGTAGCGAAGCTGGCAGACCATAGGCCGGCTCCGTAACCGCACGCTCCGTAGGATCTCGTAGCCGATGTCGCGGTGCTTATCCTCATAGGAGCCACGCCGTGGCTTCTGCACAACGCATCGAAGCCACGCGGCGCGCTAGCCCAGCAGCTCCAAGGCAATCGCCTTGTAGGCGCGCGCCGCGTAGCCGACATCGGCCGCCTTGATCCGCTCGTCCTTGCCGTGCACGAGCGGCCACATCTCGCCGAGGGTCATCTCGCGCTGGGGAAAGAAGCCGTAGGCCACGCACTCCGGGAACGCGTCGCGAAAGGCGCGCGAATCGGTGTAGGCGGGCAGCATCGTCGGCACGATGCGCGCGTCCGGATCCTCGACCGCGAGCCAGTTGGTGATCGCGTCCATCAGCGCCGACCGCACCGGCGAGCCGTTGCCGACGACCTCCTCCAGCCACGTGACCTCGTAGCCATCTTCGTGGCCGATCACCTCGCGCAGCCGACGCGCTGCGGTCTCGCGCGCGTGGCCGGGCGGGACGCGGCAGTCGACGGTCAGCGTCGCGCTGCTCGGGATGACGTTGATCTTGGAGCCCGCGCTGATGATCGTCGGCGCGAACGTCACGGAGGCCATCGGCTCGAAGAAGGCCGCCAGCGCCGGGTTGGCGGCGCGCAGCGCCTCGACGTCGGGCAGGTCGAGCGCGGCCAGCAGCCCGAGCGGCGCCTCGGTCATGTCCTGCTCAGGCCGGCGGTTGGCGAGCGCGTCGAGCAGCGGCGCGAGCTTGGGCAGCGCGTTGTCGGCGACGTTGGGCATCGAGGCGTGCCCGGCCCGCCCACGCGTCGTCAGCGAGAAGCGAAAGACGCCCTTCTCGGCCGTGCACACGCCATACAGACGCTGCTCGCCGTGCGGGATGACCGTGCCTCCGCCCTCGTTGAGCAGGAAGTCGCACCGCACCAGCTCGGGATGGGTCTCGGTCAGCCAGATCGCGCCCTCGCCGCCGCCGTTCTCCTCATCGACCACGACGATCACCAGCAGGTCGCCGTGGGTGGGGCGCCAGCCGGACTCGGCCAGATCCAGCGCCGCGGCGACCTCCGCCGCGGTCTGGGACTTCATGTCCTGGGCGCCGCGGCCCCAGACCTCACCGTCGACCAGATCGCCCGACCACGGGTCGCGCTGCCACTCAGCTGGATCGGCCAGGACCGTGTCGACATGCGACAGCAACCCGAGGACCGGGCCGTCGGCGGCGCCACGCAGGCGCGCCACGAGGTTCGGGCGCTCTGGCGTGCGACCGCGCAGCTCGACCTCGAAGCCAGCGTCGCGAAACAGAACGGCCAACTCCTCCTGCAGCGCCCGCTCGTCGCCCGGCGGGTTGACCGTGCGGTGACGGATGAGCTGGCGCAGCAGCTCGACGGCACGCTCCTCAAGGGCCATGGCGCAAGACAGTAACGATCCCTCACAGGCGTCCCGCCGACCCACCGGCCGCGCGGGCTGCGATCCTGGCGTGCAGTGTCCGATCAGCTGTTCTCCTTCGGCGACGCCGAGCCCGGGGCGTCCGGGGCCGATTCCGATCCGAACGCCCCGCTGCCGGCGCGCATGCGCCCGCGCACGCTGGCCGAGCTGGTCGGTCAGGAGCACGTGCTCGGCGAGGGCTCGTCGCTGCGCGTGGCGATCGAGCACGGCCGCCCGTTCTCGATGATCTTGCACGGGCCGCCCGGCACCGGCAAGACGACGCTGGCGCGGATCGTGGCCACCAGCGCCGACGCAGCCTTCGAGGAGCTGAGCGCGGTCCAGGCGGGCAAGGCGGAAGTTACACAGGTGATCAAACGCGCACGCGAGCGGAGACAGGGGCCCACCCACCCAGGCCGCTCCACCGTCCTCTTCCTCGACGAGATCCACCGCTTCAACAAGGCCCAGCAAGACGCGCTGCTGCCCGCCGTCGAGGAGGGCTTGGTGACGCTGATCGGTGCGACGACCGAGAACCCCTACTTCTCGGTCAACGGCGCGCTGCTGTCGCGCTCGCAGGTGCTGGAGCTGCGCTCGCTGACCGCCGAGCACGTCGAGACGCTCCTGCGCCGCGCGATCGAGCGCGGCGAGCTGGGCGAGGTGACGATCGACGATGAGGCCGTCGAGTTCCTGGCCCAGCGCAGCGGCGGAGACGCGCGCAGCGCGCTCGGCGCGCTGGAGCTGGCGGCGGAGACCGCGGGTCCCGAAGGAACGGTCGCCCTCGCCGGCGCCGAGAGCGCCCTGCAGCGCAAGGCCGTCCGCTACGACCGCGCCGGCGACCAGCACTACGACCTGATCTCCTCGTGGATCAAGTCCACGCGCGCCAGCGACGTCGACGCCTCGCTCTACTACTTGGCCATCATGTTGGAAGGCGGCGAGGACCCGCGTTTCATCGTCCGGCGGATGGTGATCCTCGCGTCCGAGGACATCGGCAACGCCGACCCGCGGGCGCTGATGGTCGCCACCTCGACAGCTGCGGCGATCGAGTTGGTGGGATTGCCCGAGGGCGCCCACGCGCTGGCCCAGTGCGCCGTCTACCTCGCGCTCGCGCCCAAGTCCAACGCCTCCTACAAGGCGCTCGGCGCCGCCCGCGCCCACGTCCGCGAGCACGGCGCCCAACCGCCGCCCGCCTACCTGCGCTCCGGCCCGCTGGCCGACGAGGGCTACGACTACGCGCACGATCACCCGGGCCACGTCTCGCCCCAGCAGGTCATGCCGCCCGGCCTGGAGGGGCTGCGCTTCTACGAGCCCGACGGCCAGGAGGCGCCCTTCGCCGAGCGGGTCGCGGCGATCCGGCGGGCGCGAGGGCTGGACGGATGACGCTGAGCTCGGTCGCGCCCGCCACCGGCGAGGCGCTCGGGACGGTCGCGATCGCGACCGAGCACGACGTCCTGGCCGCCGTCGCCGAGGCGCGCGCGGTGCAGGGGCTGTGGGCGCAGCTGCGCCTCAGCGATCGTGCGCGCTACATGGCGCGGGCCGCCCAGGCGGTCATCGACGAGGCCGACGAGTTGGGCGCCCTGATCTGCCGCGAGCAGGGCCGCCCGCGCACGGAGGTCGAGACCGGCGAGCTGTTGCCCGCGATCGAGACGCTGCAGTGGCTGGCCGAGGCCGGCCCGGGGATCCTCTCGGGCGAGCGTGCCGCGCTGTCGCGTGCGCTGCGCCCGCTGACCCGCGCGCGCTGGAGCTATGAGCCGCTCGGCGTCGTCGCCGTCCTCGGCCCGGCCGCCGAGCCGTTCGCCACGCCGCTGGGCGACGTCGCCGTCGCGCTGATGGCCGGGATCGGCGTCGTGCTGAAGCCGTCGCCGAACGCGGCGCTCAGCGGCTCGCGGATTGCGCGCGTCTTGGCGCGCGCCGGCCTGCCGCCCGGGCTCG
>JBEVLC010000324.1:0-3228 GCA_040509415.1 Baekduia sp.
TCACGCTGCTCGATGGCACGCGCGGTCCCGCCGAGGTCCTCGGCGCCTTGAGGGCTTCTGTCGCCCCCGCGCTTGGCGCCGGGGACCTCGCCGAGGCGCTCGACGCGCTCGCTGCCGACGGCCTGATCGAAGACGCGACTGATGACGCGCGCCATCTCGATCCCGCCGGCCTGGAGCGCTATGACCGCCAGCTGCGCTACTTCGGCGACCTCGCCGGCGCGGGTGTCCCGCGCGCGGCAGCGCAAGCGCGGCTGGAAGCGGCGACCGTCGCCGTGCTCGGGCTCGGCGGGCTGGGCGGCATGGCCGCGACGATGCTCACGGTGTGCGGCGTCGGCACGATCGTCGGCGTCGACCATGACGTCGTCGAGCTCAGCAACCTGGCGCGCCAGGTCCTCTACGGCCAAGACGACCTCGGCCGTCTCAAGGTCGAGGCGGCGGCCGACCGCCTGAGCCAGCTCAATGCCCGTAGCCGCTTCGTCGGCATCGCGCGCCGGCTGGACTCCACCACCGCGGTCGCCGACGCGATCGCCGGCGCTGACTTCGTCGTGGCCGCCGTGGACTGGCCCGCCGATCGCATCTCGGGCTGGGTCAACGCGGCCTGCTGGGCGGCCGGCGTCCCTTACGTCGGGATGAGTCAGCATCCGCCGCTGGTGCGTGTCGGCCCGACCTACCTTCCCGGCGCCACGGGCTGTTTGACCTGCCAGGAGGCCGCCTACCGCCGGCGCTTCCCGCTCTTTGACGCCGCTCGTGCGGCGATCTCCGACGACTCCCCCGCCGCGACCTACGCGCCGGCCTGCGGCCTGATCGGCTCACTCGTGGCCAACGAGGCGATCGCGCACATCACCGGCCTCGCGCCGGTCGCGTGCCTCGGGCGCTCGACGGTCATCGACCTCACGACGCTCGCGGTCACCCACGAGGAGGTCCCGCGCGACCCCGACTGCCGGGTGTGTGGGCGCGCCGCCGTCTCGACCATGCGTCCGGGCGCCTAACCGGCCACACGCGCCCGTCCGACATCCGGGACATGGACGTCCGGCTCTCGGAAGTGCTCGCCGCGCTCTCGCACGCACTCGACATCACCGAGGGCCAACCGCGCGGCCACGCGGAGCGCACCTGCCTGATCAGCATGCGGATCGCGACGCAGCTCGGCCTCGACGTTCAGACGCGCTCCTCGCTCTTTCATGCCGCGCTGCTCAAGGACGCCGGGTGCTCCTCGAACGCCGCCAAGGTCGCCGCGCTCTACGGCGCCGACGACGCCGACGTCAAGCGCGACCGCAAGGTCACCGACCACCTCGTGCCCGGCCAGTCGATCCGCCACCTCGTGCGCTCCACCGCACCGGGACGCTCACCGATCGCCAAGGCCCGCCACCTCAAGCTGCTGGTCGCCCACGGCTCGGCCGGCTCGCGCGGCCTGACCGAGCTGCGCTGCGAGCGTGGCGCCGAGGTCGCCCGCTCGGTCGGGCTGAGCCTCGAGGCCGAGGCGGCGATCCGCCACCTCGACGAGCACTGGGACGGCCGCGGCTACCCGCACTCGCTGGTCGGCGAGCAGATCTCGCTCTGCGGCCGGATCCTGTGCCTCGCCCAGACCGCCGAGGTCTATTGGCAGGACGGCGGTGGCGCGGCGAGCGCGTGCGGCGTGGCACGCGATCGGCGTGGCACATGGTTTGACCCGGCGCTCGTCGATGCGCTCTGCGCGACCGAGTCAGACCACGCGTTCTGGGCCTCGCTCGACGAGCCGCGCGTCGCCTCACTGGAGCCGGTCGACCGCCTGCTGCTCGCCGACGACGACGGGCTGGACCGGATCGCCGCGGCGTTCGCCGGAATCGTCGACGCCAAGACGCCGTTCACCGCCCGCCACTCCGAGGGCGTCGCCGAGATCGCGGTGGCACTGGCGGGCGCGCTCGGCTTCGACGCGCTCGCCCAGCGGCGGTTGCGCCGCGCCGGCCTGCTGCACGACATCGGCAAGCTCGGCGTCTCCAACCGGATCCTCGACAAGCCCGGCAAGCTCGACGCCGGGGAGTGGGCGGCCGTGCGGCGCCACCCGACCTGGACGCTGGAGATTCTCCAGCGCATCCCGGCCTTCGCCGATCTGGCCGAGGTCGCGGCCAACCACCACGAGAAGCTCGACGGCAGCGGCTACGGTCGCGGCCTGACCGGCGGTGACCTGACGCTGGAGGCGCGGATCCTCGTCGTCGCCGACATCGCCGAGGCGCTGACAGCACGGCGGCCCTACCGCGAGTCGCTGCCGGTCGAGAAGGTCCTGGCGATCATGGGCGGCGACGTGCCCCACGCGCTTGATGGCGATGTCTTCGCGCGTCTGCCCGACGTGCTGGCGCGCCGCGCGGGTGCAGGCCCGGGTGACGCGGCGCCGCTCGCGCCGCCGGACGCGCTGGCTGCATAGGACGTTCTCAGCGCGCCCAGATCGGCGCCGGATCCCACGCGGGGATCCGCAGGTGCTTGAGCACCGCGAGTGCCCGCAGCGTGGGCCCCGGCCCAGCGGACGAGCCCAGATCACCGCACCGCAGCGCGCTGGCCGGATCGAGCTTGCCGATGAACCAGCGGTAGGCATCGTCTCCGCTGCAGGAGAGCTCGAGGTCGACGCCGGTGGCGGGTGCCCGCTGCAGCAGCTGGGCCTGCCCGCCGCGGAGGTCGAGCAGCAGCTCGGCGTCGGGCTCGTGCAGCGCGAAGCGCACGACGAGGTCGATGCGGCCGAGGCGGGCGCGTAGGGCGGCGTCGATCGCCAGCGCGTCGCGCACACGACCGCCGAGCTCGACCATCACGGCCTCGGCGTCGACGAAGCGCGGCGCCTCGCGCTCGGCGCGCAGGTGCGCGAGGACGTCGCCGGCCGAGCGCACCGGCGGCAGCGCGCGCAACCGCTCCAAGCGGACGTCGGCGAACGCGTCGCCGCGCTCGGCATCACGGGCGACGATCGCAGCGTAGTGGCGGCTGGCCGCCGCGCCCCAGGTGACCGCGGGCGCGTCGCGCTCCCAGTCGCGTGGGGCCAGGCGCATGAGCCACCCGGCGCCCTCGGGATCGCGCGCGAGCAAGTCGGGATCGTCGGCCAGCCGGGGGTTGACCACCAGGACCGAGCCGCCGACCGGCGCCCAGATGCCGAACGTGCCAGCCGTCGTGCTGACCGTCGCGGCGGGGTCGCCGGCCTCCAGCGCCGCGCCGGGCTCGGGCAGCGTGAGCGTGAGGCCGGAGCCGAGGCCCTGTGCCAGCGCGGCGGTG
>JBEVLC010000325.1:0-3880 GCA_040509415.1 Baekduia sp.
CTAGATGGTTGATGCGAAATTCGCGCGGCCGTGTTCGCACGCCGCGTGGCGCTGGATCGCCACCCGATCCCTTGACGATCCAACCAGGATCGCCTGCGGAATCGTGCGGCGCCCAGCATCCACGCTGCGCACGTCCACGACCACGCTCGATCTCGCATCAACCATCATGCAGAGCGCCTTCGGCACCGGGCTACACTGGAGGTCCGGGCGTCTATCGAAAGGGTCGTCATGACCCGTAGCTGTTGCCCATCCTGCCGTCTGCGGTTCTCCCGCGCGACGGCGTCTCATCTGGCCGCGTGCCCCTTCTGCGCCACGGCGCTGCAGGATCTCGCGCCGTCGGCCATGCTCGGCTTCCGGCTCATCGCGCTCGATGCGCTGCTGGTCGACGATCAGGTCGACGAGGCGCTCGCCGTCTCGATGCCGCTGCCGGTGCCGCCGCGCGGCCGTCCGGAGCTCGACCTGTAGGACCTGCTCAGGCGTCGTCGGCCGGCGCCGGCGAGATGTAGCGCCGCGGCGCCTGTGCCTGCGCGCGCCCGCGCTCGGCCTCGCGGCGCATGCCGTGTAGTCCCATGCCGCCACGGTCGCTGGAGACCGTCGCCTCTTCCTCTGGCTTCCAGTCGTTGTCGGCGAGCCAGGCCAAGATCGCGGCCGAGTTGCCGCCTTCGGCCATGATCGCGGCGCGCTCGATGACCCGTCCGCCGGAGCGGTGCTTGCGCGACAGCCGCGCGACGAGCGTGCTGATGTCCTCGTCCATGGCCGCGGCCGTGCCGCCGTCCTTGACTTCGTCCATCGGTGTGCACTCCTTCGTGCTGGGTGCAGCGTTAACGAGGCTCTACCGTACCGCGCCCGCCGTTTCGGGGCGACCTCGCGACGCTCAGCCCAGGCGCAGCGACGGTGCGACCGCCGGGCGGCGCAGCCGGCCCCAGCGCCGCTCCTGGGCGTAGGCGATCAGGCGATGCAGGTAGTCGGCGACGGGCGTCACGCGGATCCCGCGCGGGCCGAGATGCGCCTCGGCGCCCGCCGCGTCGAACCGGGTGCGGACGTCGAGGTAGGGCAGGTAGTCGCCGAGGTTGGCGGCCAGGACACGCCCCGCGGCGCTTCCCCCGAGCGTTGTCGCGAACGTCTCCGCGCTGACCCGCGGCGGCGGCTTGCGCCCCGTCGACTTGCACGCGAGGTCGGCCAGCTGACCGACGGTGATCGCGTGGCGTCCGGCGGTCAGGTGGTAGGTGCGGCCGTCGGCGGGTGCGTCTGACAACCCCAACAACCCGTCGGCGACGTAGTCGACCGGCACGATGTCCAGCAGCCCGCGATCCTGCTCGGGCACCGCGTCGACGGCGCCCGCGACCAAGGCCCGTAGCGGCACATAGAGGACGTTGAACGCCGCGGTCCAGCCCGACTGGCGGTCTCCGACGACGATCGACGGGCGCACGACCTGGACCGGGAGGCCGTCGAGCGCCGCGCCGACGACCAGTTCCTCGGCCTCGATCTTGGACTGCTCGTAGCTGTTGCGAAAGCGCTGCCCGATGCGGCGGTCGCCCTCGCCGAAGCCGCCGGGATGGTCGCCGGCGACATACGCCGTCGACACCTGCACGTAGCGGCGCAGCGGGTGGTCGGCGTGCAGTCGGCGCGCCAGCGCGAGCATCCGTTCCGTGCCGGCGACGTTGACCCCGCGGGCCTCCTCGAGCGTCTGGTCGAAGCGCACGCACGCGGCGGCGTGGATGACCTGGTCGATCGGACCGGCGCCCTTGGCGGCCGCGCGCGCGACGATGGCGTCCGGGTCGAAGTCGGTGAGATCGGCGGCCAGCGCGTGCAGCTCACCGCGCCGAGCCCGCATCGCGTCCTCGCCGAGCAGCGCGGCCACCCGTGCGAGCGCCGCGTCGTCATCGGCCGCGCGCACGAGCACCGTCACGGGGCGGTCGGTCCGCGCCAGCCAGCGCGCCAGCACGCTCTGGCCGACGAACCCGGAGGCGCCGGTCAGCAGGAGGCCGCCGGCGTGGTCAGACATCAATGTCATCCTGAGCAGGCACAACCCACAGCGTGGCGTGCCCAACGCGATTCCACACCGGCAACGCCCCCAAGTGCACCCGATCCGGTGCCAGGGAGAACCAAGAGAACTCAGAGAACTAGGAGATCAGGCCCAGCCGCTGCGCGCGCTGCACGGCCTCGGTGCGGTTGCGCGCGCCGATCTTGCGGAACAGGCCCGACGCGTGCTGCTTGACTGTGTTGGGCGAGAGGTGCAACTCGGTGGCGATCTCGGCATTGGTCATCCCGCCCGCCACCCGCTCGAGCACCTGGCGCTCGCGGTCGGTCAACACCATCCCCGACGGCGCGGAGTCGTCGAAGACCGTGAGCCCACGCCCGACGCGGCGGATCGCGTCGGCCAGCTCGGCGGCGTCGCGCTCCTTGGTGATGAACCCGTGCGCGCCGGCGGCACGGGCCGCCTTGGCCGACAGCCGTCCGGCGCCGGAGTAGAGCAGCGCCCGCGTGGTCGGCGAGGCGGCGCGGATCATGCCGACGATCTCGGGTCCGGACTCCTCGCCGACGAACAGGTCGACCAGCGCCACGTGCGGCGTGTAGCGGCGGGCGAACTCGACGGCCTGCTCACCCGTCGCTGCCGGGATGCAGCGCTCGACCCAGTCGAGCCGGCCGAGCATCAGGCGCAGCCCCCAGTGGACGACCTGGTGGTCATCAACAACGAGGACACGGAGGTTGCGTTCGGTCATGCGGCGGTCTCAGGCCGCGGGAGGACGAGGCGGACGTGCCAATGCTCGGGCCCGGTGGGTCCGAAGGTCAGCGACGCGCCGTGCTGGAGGGCCTCGAAGGCGGAGATGCGCAGTCCCATCCCGGCGCCGCCGCGCTGTGCGGGCCCGACGCCGTCGTTGGTGATCTCCAGCTCCACGGTATCGGCGTCTCCACGGACGGCCACGTCGATGCGCCCGGGCGCGGCGTGGCGCCGGGCGTTGCGGATCGCCTCGCCGAGGATCGACTGGGTCACGGGCTCGAAGATCGTTGGGATGGTGAGGCCGTCCTGCCACTTGACGGTCACCTCCGGCGCGTTGGCGGCCAGCCGGAGCAGCTCCTCATGCAGGGTCAGCACCGCGTGCCGTGGCGTGGCGGCCAGCGGCCGCGCCATCGCATCGCGCAGGTCGTCGAGCGCGGCACCCAGCTCAGCCGCGGCGCGGCGCTGGTCGGCCTCGTCGAGCAGCGCGCCAGACTGCAGCGCCATGACGACGCCAAAGACGCGCTGGACGACCCGCTCGTGGATCTCGCGCGCCAGGTCGATGCGGTTGGCGAGATGGTGGCTGTCGACCTGCTGGCGCGTCGCCTTGCGCGCCGACAGCGCCAGCGCGCAGACCTTGCCCAGCGAGCGCAGGACCTCGCGCTCCTGGTCGGTCAGCTGTCGCTCGGTCCCCTCGGCGAGGATCACGCCGAAGCCGTGGCCGCCCGCGGCGAGCGGGACGCACACGAGATGCTCGATCTCCATCAGCGTGTCGTAGGGCGGCGTCAGCTCGTCGGTGCGTCCCTCGAGCACCTGGTCGAGGTCGAGCGCGCGGCCGGCGATCGGCGCCGCTTCGATCGCGAGGTTGTGGCCGTCGAAGAGCTCGATGTCGACCTCATGGGAGCCGACGATCCGCACGCGGCGGGCGACGTCGTCGTAGATGAAGACGACGGCGCGTCGCATCGACCCGAGGCGGCAGACGGCCTCGGCGAGGCGGTTGTAGAAGGCGCCGGGCGCATCGGGCGAGGCCTGCTCGACCTCGCCGAGCAGCGACACGAACAGATGCAGCGCCGAGATCGGCGAGAAGGATGCGCTGCCCGGACCGTCAGCGCCGGAGGGCTCTCGCGTCATCTTCGAGCGAGGGTCGATGGGCCGGGCGCT
>JBEVLC010000326.1:0-23654 GCA_040509415.1 Baekduia sp.
TCAGCCGGCGAACGGGCGCAGGCCGGGGTCGCCCGCGCGGCCGCCGCGACGCGGCGCGGCGAGGCGGCGCTGCGCCGCACGCGCTGCGCGCCTGTGGAGTGACCGGCCGCGAGAGCGGGTGCGATGCCACTAAGCTGGAATCCCTACCCCCTTTAAGGCCATTACCCAAGGAGCTCCCATGGCGTTGACCATCGGCGATACCGCACCCGACTTCGAGGCCGACACGACCGAGGGTCGCATCAGCTTCCACGACTGGATCGGCGACGGCTGGGCCGTCCTGTTCTCGCACCCGCGGAACTTCACGCCGGTCTGCACGACCGAGCTCGGCTACATGGCCTCGATCAAGCCCGACTTCGACAGCCGCGGCGTGAAGATCATCGGCCTCTCGGTCGACCCGCTGGAGAACCACGAGAAGTGGGCCCAGGACATCGCCGAGACCCAAGGCACGGCGCCGAACTACCCGCTGATCTCCGACAGCGACTTCAACGTCTCCAAGTTGTACGGGATGCTCGGCGCCGACGTCGAGGGCGACCCGACCGACCGCACGCCCGCCCAGAACGCGACGCTGCGCAACGTCTTCGTCATCGGCCCGGACAAGAAGATCAAGTTGGTGCTCATCTACCCGAGGACCACCGGCCGCAACTTCGACGAGGTCCTGCGCGTCATCGACTCGCTACAGCTGACGGCCAACCACGCGGTCGCGACGCCGGCCCAGTGGCAGCCGGGCGAGAACGTGATCATCGCGGGCTCGGTTAGCGACGATGCCGCCAAGGAGAAGTACCCCGACGGCTGGGACGCGCCGCGGCCGTGGCTGCGGATCGTCCCCGCGCCGTAGCCGAGGTTTGGTAAGACGCCCTACGAGGTCGGCGTGAGCACGATCTCGTAGGGCGAGTCGCCGTAGTCGACGGCGAGCAGGAAGCGCCCGTCGGCGCGGATGGTCGTGGCCCCGGTGCGGGCGGCGCGCTCGAACAGCGGGATCGTCCGCGCGGGACCCGCGGTGCCCGCGGTCTCCAGGTGCGCCGTGAACGGCACCTCATCGGCCCATGTCACGCCCCGCCCGTACTGGGTGAAGCGCACGCGATAGGCGCCGCGCAGCGTGTAGGGGCCGTGCTCTTGGGGCCCGTAGTCACCGCGGACGGTTATCGCTGCGCCGTGCTGGACCGAGCGTTGGCCGGCGGGCGTGGTGCGCACGGTCGAGGATGGCGGCGACGCCGCCCCGCCACAGCCCGCGAGCGCGATTGCCGCAGCGATCACGGGTGTGGTTAGATCCCGCCAATGCATAGGTTTATCCTAGGCACGAGCCGGCGCCAGCTGCTGGCTGCCGGCGCCACCGCTGCCGCGGGGCTCGTCGCCACCGCCACCGCACCCCAGGCCCGCGCCGCGCTCCCGCTCGCCAAGCCCGCGGGCGACGACGCGGTCGCCCCGGATGACTTCGCCCGTCAGGTCACCGTCGGCTCGCGCGCGGGCGCGCTGAAGGTCGGCCGCGAGCTGGAGAGCCTCGTCGGCGGCGCCTACCTCGGCGGCGTCGCCGCCTCGACCGACTACGGCACCCGCCTGCTGCTCGGCCGCCTGCTCGCGCTGTGCGCCGGCCACAACGCGATCCTCACCCGCTGGGCCGGCAGGGCCGCCGCCGGCCTGCCCTCCCCCATCGATCTCGACGCGGCCGGCCTGCGGCTCGACGCCTACCTCAAGGAGCCCACGTCATGAGGCGCCTGATGCTCGGCGGTGCGGTGGTCGCGCTGGCGCTCGCCGCCCCGACAGCCGCCAATGCCCTCAACGTGTCAGCCGCCACGTCGCTGACCAACGTGATGCCGGAGATCAAGCGCGACGCCTCGTACTCCTTCGGCGGCTCCAACACGTTGCAGTTGCAGATCGAGCGCGGGGCGCCCGCGGACCTGTTCCTGTCGGCCGAGCCCAAGGAGGCCCAGGCGCTCTACCGCGAGGGCCGCTGCCAGCGGCCCGTGACGTTCGCCACCAACAAGCTCGTGCTGGTCGTGCGCCAGGGCGACCCGAAGCAGATCGGCTCGATCTACGGCCTGCGCAAGGGCGGCTTCAACCTCTCGATCGGCAACGCGGCGGTGCCGATCGGCGACTACACCCGCCGGCTGCTGCGCCGGCTGCGCATGAGCAACGTGTTGACCACCAACAAGGTCTCCCAGCAGTCCAACGTCGGCCAGGTGCTCTCGCAGGTGGCCTTCGGCGGCGCGGACGCCGGCTTCGTGTACGTGACCGACGCCCGAACCCAGCCCGACCGCATCGATTCGCTCTCCGTTCCTCAGTGGGCGCAGCCGGCCGTGCGCTACCAGGGCTGCGTGGTTCTCCGCAACGGCGCCGACACCGCCGGGGCCCAGGCGCTGTTGGACGCCATCCGGTCCTCGCGCGGCCGCGGCCTGCTCAAGCGCTTCGGGTTCGGGCTGCCGCCCAAGGCATGATCCGGCGCGCCGGCACGGCGGTGGCGCTCGGCATCGTCGTCGCGTTCCTGGCGGTGCCGGTGATCGCCCTGTTCGTGCAGGCGCCGCTGAGCGACCTGCCGTCGCTGCTGCGCCGCCCCGAGGTGCGCGACGCGATCTGGGTGACGATCAAGACCAACGTCGCGGCCAACATCCTGTTGTTGGCCTTCGGAACGCCGGCGGCCTGGGTGCTCGCGACGCGGCGCTTCCCGGGGCGGGCCGCGATCCTGACGCTCTGCGAGCTGCCGCTCGTCCTCCCGCCGGCGGTCGCGGGCATCGCGCTGCTGGCCGCTTATGCCCAAGGCGGGCTGTTCGGCGACGCCCTGGACGCGATCGGCGTCGTCCTCCCCTTCGGCCCGTGGGCGGTGATCCTGGCGATCACGTTCGTCGCCTCGCCGTTCTACCTGCGCCAGGCGGTGGCGACCTTCAGCGAGGTTGACGGCGACCTCACCGACGTGGCGCGGACGCTGGGCGCGTCGCCGACGAGAACGTTCTGGCGCGTCGCCCTCCCGCTGGCTTTCAGCGGCCTGGTCGCCGGATGGGTCCTGGCGTTCGCGCGCGGGGTCGGCGAGTTCGGCGCCACGATCATCTTCGCCGGCAACGTGCAGGGACGCACCACCACGCTGACGCTCGCCGTCTACCAGGAGCTCGACGGCAGCCTCGATGTCGCGCTCGCGCTCGGCGTGCTGCTGGTGGCGCTCAGCGCGACCGTGCTGCTTTCCTACAAGCTGCTGGGCGCATGGCGGTCCTCGACCTCGACATCACCAGCGAGCTTCGCTCCTTCCGTCTCGCGCTGAAGCTGGCCGTCGGCGACGAGGTGGTCGCGCTGGTGGGACCGTCGGGCGCCGGCAAGACGACGGTGCTGCGAGCGGTGGCGGGGCTGTACCGACCCGACCGTGGGCGGATCGCGTGCGGCGCGGAGGTCTGGTTCGACCGCGGCGTCGACCTGCCGCCCGAGCAGCGGTCGGTCGGCTACGTCCCGCAGCACCACGCGTTGTTCCCGCACTTGACCGTGCGCGAGAACGTGGCGTTCTCCGGTGCCGATGCGACGACGGTCGACTCGCTGCTCGCGCGCTTGGAGATCTCGGCCCTGGCCGCCGAGCGCCCCGCGCGGCTCAGCGGCGGCGAGCGCCAGCGGGTCGCGCTGGCCCGGGCGCTGGCCCGGCAGCCGAAGGTCCTGCTGCTCGACGAGCCGCTGGCCGCGCTCGATGCGCACACGCGGCGCACGGTCCGCGACGAGCTGGCCGCCGAGCTGCGCACATTTGGCATCCCGACGCTCCTGGTCACCCACGACTTCTCCGACGCCTCCGCGCTCGCCGACCGCGTCGCAGTAATCGTCGACGGCACGCTGCGCCAGCTGGCGACGCCGGCCGAGCTGCTCAGCGCCCCGGCCGATCGCTTCGTCGTCGCGTTGACCGGCGGCAGCACCGTTCGCGGCGCACTGCATGACGGGCGCGTGGAACTGGATGCCGGCGGTGAGCTCGAGGTCGCCGTCTACCCCTGGGACGTCGAGGTGCGGCCCGGGGCCGGACCCGCCGGTGCGCTGACCGGAACGGTCGCCGCCACGACGATCGAGGCCGGACGCCTGCGCGTGCGGGTCGACGGCTGGATCGGCGAGGCCGAGAGCGCCGACGGCCTGGAGCCGGGCCGCTTGGCGCACGGGATCGTCCGGCGGCTGCATCCGCTCGGCGGCTGACGCCCGCGAAGGCACCCGAGCCCGCGCTGCGCCATCATCGTCGCGGTGTCCGCGGCCGACAGCACGCAGCGCAACGAGCCGCCTGGGCTCATGGAGGCCTTGGGCGGCCCGCTCGGCATGGCCGAGACGTCGCTGCCGCCCGTCGCCTTCGCGGCGGCCTATGGCTTCACGGGCACCAACGTCGCCGCGATCGTCGCGGTGGCGGTCGGGCTCGTCTTCGCGCTCGCGCGACTGGCACGGCGCGAGACGCCGCGCCACGCGCTCACCGGCCTGGTCGGCATCGGCTTCGCCGCGTTCGTCGCAGCGCGCAGTGGCAAGGCCGAGAACTTCTTCCTGCCCGGCCTGCTGGCCAACGCCGCCTACGTGACCGCGATGCTGGTCTCGGTCGCGATCCGCCGCCCGCTCATCGGCTACATCGTCGGCCAGCTCGACGGCGAGGGCACGGCCTGGCGCGAGGACCCGCTGCGCGTCCGCGCCTTCATGCGCGCGAGCCTGATGTGGGCCGCACTCTTCGGGCTGCGTCTGGCCGTCCAGTTGCCGCTGTATCTCGCCGGCGCGGTCGGCGCCCTCGGCGTGGCCCGCACCGCGATGGGCATCCCCCTCTTCGCGCTCGGGCTCTGGCTGACCTACCGCCTCGTGCGGCCGCCGTCAGACGACGCGGCCAGCTGACGCCCACTCGGCCGCCCGCGTCCGCGGCCGCCCGATCATCACCGCGGTGCCGTCGTCAAGGATCGGGCGCTGCAGCAGCGCCGGGTGCTCGAGGAGCGTCGCGACGACCTGCTCGACGTCCCAGCCATCGGCTTCCAGGCCCAGCGTCGCGTACTGCTTGTCGCGCCGGATCAGCGCGTCGACCGGATCGCCGACGAGCCGCTGGGCGAGCGAGCGCAACTCGTCCTCGTTGAGCCGCTCGGCGACGAGCAGGTACTTGCGCACGGTCACCTCGTGGCCGGCGCCTTCGAGCGCGTCGAGGGCGTGGACGGAGGTCGGGCAGTGCGGGTTGTGCAGGAGGGTGAGGGTCACGGGCGGGGATCTTATGAGGCGAGGAGCTGCTGGCCGACGTAGCCGCCCGGTGCGACGCCCGGCGGGCAGGCGAAGACGGCGCTGGCGGTGTGAATCAGGTGCTGGCCCAGTGCATCACTGCGTGCGAGGCGGCGTTGGATCGGCACGAACTGCCGGCGCGGATCGCGCTGGAAGCAGATGAAGAACAGGCCGGCGTCGATCTGCCCGGTGTCGTGGTCGATGCCGTCGTCGTAGTTGTAGCCGCGGCGTAGGAGCTGGGCACCGTGGTTGTGCTCGGGCGCGGCGAGGCGGATGTGCGCGTCGGCAGGGATCGTCAGACCACCGGGGCCGGCGTGGGAAAAGTCGGGCTCGTCGTGCTCGTGCTGTCCGCTGAGGGGAGCCCCCGATGCCTTGTGACGACCGATCGTGGACTCCTGACCAGCTGTCGAGGTCGCGTCCCAGACGTCGAGGACCGTCCGCACGCGGCGAGCCACCAGGTAGCTGCCGCCGTCCATCCACGGGGTACCGTCGGCGGCGTTGGCCCAGAGGTGACGACCGGTGAGCGCATCGTCGCGCACATCGAGGTTGCGTGAGCCGTCCTTGAAGCCGAGCAGGTTGCGCGGTGTCGTGCCAGCGGACTGCTCGCCGAGGAACCCGCTCTGCAGCCAACGAGGCTCAGCGACCCCGCGTGCCGCTCCGATGAGCGCGTGGATGGCGTGAAAGGCGACCTGCGAGTCGTCGGCGCAGACCTGGATCGCCATGTCGCCGTCGCTGCGGGTCCGGTCGAGGGCGTCGGCGCCAAACCCGGGGATCGCCTCCAGCGCGACCGGACGCTGAGATGCCAAGCCGAGCCCGTCATGCTCGAAGAGGCTCGGCCCAAACCCGAACGTGACCGTCAGACGAGCGGCGGGCAGGTCGGCCGCCTCACCGGTGTCGCTCTTTGCGGGATCGGCCGACGTGACGCGGTGGCCGGCGGTCAGCGTCGCGGCCACGTCGGTCCACGCTCGGAGGAGCTGCTCGAGATCCTCTCGGCGGGTCGCCTGCAGATCGAAGGCCGCGAAGCGCAGGTGGCGTTGCTGCGCGGTGACGATCCCGGCCTGGTGTGCGCCGTGGAACGGGACGCTGGTTCGTGCTCGAATCGGGGGCTTGGCCGCCGCCTTCGTGCCCGTGGGTGCTGAGCCGCACCCGGTCGCCGTCAGCGTCGCGGCAACTCCCGCACCGCCGAGGGCCAGGAATGCTCGCCGCGAGACCGCCGAACTGCCGGGCTCCGCTGAACGTCGGAGGCGAACCATCGGGCGTGCATCGGCCATTGAAGGCGAGAAGTGTAGATCACTAGACAGACGCTGTCTGATCAGCGACAGAGCAGTGTTCGATACTCACTTCTGTGGTCCATCTGGACGTTTGTTCGATGTTGGTTCGAGCGTCCGTTCGTCAGTCTGCGCCGCCGTGCGTTCAAGCTCTTTCAAGGCATACATGTTGACTCTAATCGCGATCGGTAGTCTGCTCAGCGCGGGCACCACCATCGCGGCGGCGAGGTCGCGCGGGCCGGCAGTTCCAGCAAGTTCCGGCTGGATCGAGGCCACTGAGGGCAAGCTCGTCGTGGCCCGAGGTCCGGTTCAGACGCTGAGCGCCCGGACGGCGACCCACGTCGGAAGGCTCTCCAGCTGGGTGCGTCCACGCTCCCGCGGCGCCCGGCCAACGCTGACCTGGGGCAAGACCCGTCTGCGCTTTACCCATGCCCTCCCCCGCGGTCGCTGGACCCGTGTCGCGGTCACCTGGGATGCGTCCTCGGTCCGTCTGTTCCTCGATGGACATGCCGTGGAGCGCGATGCCTTCGGCGCCCCAGACCTCGGCGGCGCGTGGCACGCCCTGTCGTTCGGGACGGCCGCCGGAGTCGACCTTCGCGGTGCAGCACTCGTCGACGCCGCTCACGCCCCACCGCTTCCGGGCATCGCCAAGCCCACGGCCTCCGCTCGCTCGCGCGCCGTCGCGGTCGCCGCCGCCGTTCCCGGCAACACGGCCCTGCCCACCATCTCCGGCACGGCCAAGGACGCGCAGACCCTCACCGCCACCAACGGCACCTGGAGCGGCTCACCTACGAGCTACGCCAAGCAGTGGCAGCGCTGTGACTCCGCCGGCGCGAACTGCACCAACATCTCCGGCGCAACCGCCGCCACCTACGTCCTGACCTCGGCCGACGTCGGCTCGAAGATCAAGGTCAAGGTGACCGCTACCAACGCCAGCGGCTCGGCCTCGGTCACGAGCGCCGCCACGGCCGTCGTGATCGCCGCGGCGCCCGTCAGCACCGCGGTGCCCACGATCAGCGGCACGGCCAAGGACGGGCAGACGCTCACCTCGACAACCGGCACCTGGACGGGGACCACGCCGCTGACCTATGGCCGGCAGTGGCGTCGGTGCGACGCAGCGGGCGCAAACTGCGTCGACATCTCAGGCGCCACCGCAACCACGTACGTCGTCGCGGCCGCCGACGTCGGCAAGACGCTGCGCGTGGTCCTCACAGCAACCAACGCCGCGGGCTCTGCCAGCGCCACCTCAGCGCAGACGGCCGTTGCCACCGCCGCGGCGCCCGCTAACACGGCGGCGCCCCTCATCTCGGGGACGCTCAAGGAGGGCGCGGCGCTCAGCGCCACGCCAGGGACGTGGACCGGCACGCCGACCATCACCTACGCCTACGCATGGCAACGCTGCACCGCGGCCGGTGCGTCCTGTGCGGCGATCAGCGGGGCGACGAGCGCGACCTACCGCCTCGTCGCGGCTGATGTGACCAAGACCGTGCGGGTCGCCGTCACCGCGACCAACGCGGCCTCGAGCGTCACCGCTAACAGCGCGGTCTCGGCGGTCATCACGACGGGACCACCCGTCGTCACCACCGCGCCTGCGATCACCGGCACCGCGAAGGACGGCGAGACGCTGACCTCGTCGACCGGCACCTGGGCCGGGACGGGAACGCCCACCTACGCCCGCCAATGGAAGCGCTGCGACGTGGGTGGGGCAGGCTGCACCGCCATCTCGGGCGCCACGGGCGCCACCTACGTCCTAACCGGCGCCGACGTCGCGGCGACGATCCGCGTCACGGTCACCGCGACCAACGGCATCGGCGCGACCTCGGCCGATGCGGCGCAGACAGCCGCCGTCCAGGCCCTCGCCCCTGCAAACACGGCCACGCCAGCCATCTCCGGCACGGCCCGTGAAGGCCAGACGCTGACCGTCTCCAACGGCACGTGGACCGGCAGCCCGACCATCTCCTACACATACCAATGGCGCCGCTGCGCCGCCGACGGCACGGGCTGCTCGGATCTGGGCAGCGCTACCGCGGCGACCTACACCGTCGTCGTCGGCGACGTCGGACATGCCCTCCGCGCGGTCGTCACCGCCACCAACAGCGGCGGCTCGGCCACGGCGACCGCTGCCGCGACGTCCGCAATCCAAGCCGCCGCGCCGATCGCCGGCGACCTGCCGGTCATCTCCGGCGACGCGATCGACGGCACGACGCTCACCGGTACCGACGGCACCTGGACCGCCGGCATCCCCACATCCTTCGCCTACCGCTGGAAGCGCTGCAACAGCGACGGCAGCGCCTGCGCGAACATCGCCGGCGCCACCGCGGCGACCTATGCGGTCACCGCCGACGACCTCGCCACCACGCTGCGATTCGCGGTCACCGCCACCAACGACGGCGGCTCGGCCACCGCGACGTCTGACCCGACGGCCATCGTCGCCCCGCGGGCGCCGATCAACGCCACGGCCCCGACCATCACGGGCTACGAGCGCCTCGGCATGATCCTGACCGTCCACGACGGCACCTGGACCGGCAGCCCGAACATCGCCTACACGCACCAGTGGCGCCGCTGCGACAAGGCCGGTAACAGCTGCGTCGACATCGCTCAGGCGATCAATGGCTCCTACCGCTTGGCCGACGCGGACGTCAGCTCGACGCTGCGCGTCGTCGTCACCGCGACCAACGGCGCGGGGGCGACCAGCGCAGCGACCGCCGCGACCGACATCGTCGGCACCGGCGAGACCTCATCCGAAGCGCCCGACACCGCGACCCGCTACGACTACGACGCCGCCGGTCGGCTCAAGACCATGATCGGGCGCGACTCGGCCGCCGCGCCCGGCGATCCGCTCCAGGCGGCCATCTACCACTGGGACGCCGTCGGCAACCTGCTGTCCGTCGATCGCCGCGCGACCGCGACGCCACAGATCGACGAGCTCGATCCCGATCACGGCACGGTCAGCCGCAAGGTGACGATCACCGGCACCGGCTTCTCCAAGCGGATCTCCCAAGACACCGTGCGCTTCAACGGCACTGAGGCGACGATCCTCGACGCGAGCCCGACCAAGCTGGTGGTGCGGGTTCCAAGCGGCGCCACCGACGGCGCGGTCTCGGCCACCGCGCCGGGTGGCTCGACGACGAGCCCTGAGCCGTTCACGGTGACGTCGTCGCTCGCGCCGCACATCGACACGATTTCGCCCAACGTGACGGCCAGCCCGATTGGCGCCGGAGAGGAAGTGACGATCACCGGATCGCACTTCGCCGAGCACCTGACCGACAACATCGTGATGGTCAACGGCCATCGCGCAGAGCTCGTCTCACTCTCCTCCGGCACCTTGAAGATTAAGGCACCGCCGGGCGCCATGGGTGGCCGCGTCGTGGTGACCACGCCCGAAGGCACCGACACGGGCCCCGACCTCTACATCTCACCTGTCGGGTCCGGCACCGGCAACGTAGTCCAGACCCAGCGGGTCGCGCTGGACGAGGCCAACACGATCACCTCCAACGCCGCCGACAAGATGGCGCTGGCGGTCTTCGAGGGCCACGTCGACCAAGAGATCTCGATCGACGCGACGTCCGCCTCCGGATATGCGTTCTTGCAGGTCTACTCCCCGAACGGGGCCAAGATCGGCGAGTTCGGCGTTGGTGAAGGCTGGGGCAACTGGATGGACGCCATCCACCTGCCCGAGGACGGAACCTACACGCTGGTCTATCAGCCGACCTACTACAGCAGTGGCGGTGGCCACGCGAGCGTGATCGTCCACGACGTCGGCAACGCGTACGCCGAGGCACAGCCAACAGCGGCGGGCACGGACGTCGACCTGTCCAGCTCGGTCGCCGGCACGAATCCGGGCGTCCGCATGGACCTGCAAGTCGGTCAGGAGATCTCGGTGGTGGGTTCCGACTCGACGTTCGGCTACTCCAACTTCCGCTGGATCGCGCCCGACGGCACCGAGCTCGTGGCCAGCAACGGCTTCGGCGTCGGCGGTGCGTGGTTCGACAGCGTGCGCATCCCGACCTCCGGGCGCTGGACGCTGCGCGTCGACCCTCAGGGCAACTACACCGGCCACGTCCACCTCAAGCTCTACGACGCCTCCGAGCTCGGAGCATCGGTCACACCGGATGCGGACGGCGACATCGCCCATGCCACGACCACGGTCCCAGGGCAGAACGTGCGCTTCACCTTCACGGGGCACGCAGGTCAGCGGATCTCCTTCAAGGGAACCGACGACTCAACGGTCGGCACGGCGTATGGCAACGCAACGGTGACGCTGCTCTCGCCAAGCGGCAGCCATCTGCAGGACTCCCCCGACCTGCACGCCTTCTCCACGCCGACACAGCTGCCGGCGGACGGCACGTACTCGATCCTGGTCGATCCCCGCGCTCCCCAGTTCGGCCTTATCGGCCTCAAGGTCTGGGACGTGCCGAACGACCTCGATCAGGACGTGACGCCAAGCGCGACGGGCGACACCAAGACCATTGAGCTCCCCGCGGCCGGGCAGATCGCCCACTTCCGGGTGAACGCCCCGGCAGGTCAGAAGGTGTCGATCAAGGCCAGCGACTCCACGTTCGACCAGGTCAGCCTGAAGTGGTACCGCCCGGACGGGAGCTTCCTCGGCAGCTCCCAGTACCTCAGCACGGGTGGCACGTGGTTCGGCGGGACCAAGCTCGACCCGGCCGGGACCTATGACCTCCGGGTGGGTCCGGAGAACGGCAGCACCGGCTCGATCAAGTTGACGTTCTACGACGCGACCGACGCGACGCCCGTGAGCGTGACGCCGACCGTCACGGGTGCGCCGTTCGCCCTGAACGTCGCGGTCCCGGGCCAGACGGCCACGGCAACCTTCACCGGCCACGTCGGTCAGCGGATCGGCATGCATTCGATCAGCACCGGCTTCGGCCGGGGCTTCGGCTTCGGTGCGATCTACGCGCCGGACGGCAGCAACGTCGGCACCGTCGGAATTGGCAACGAGACCTACACCGACCGCATGACGCTGACCCAGAACGGGACCTACACGATCACCGCACAAGGGATGTGGGAGGACACCGGCCTCACGCAGATGGTCATCTACGACGTACCGGCTGACCAGACCGCGACCGTGACGCCAACGCTCGCAGGCGTCTCGACGCACTTCGACATCTCACCGTTCCAGGACGTCCTGATGCACGTCGACGGCCATGCCGGTCAGAAGATCTCCGCGCAGGTCGACCAGGAAGCCACATACATCAACGCGTACTGGGTCAACGCGACGGGCAGCCGCTTCGGTCCTAACGCGTGGTTCACCCCACCTGGCGGCTTCCAGGACCAGGTGACCCTGCCCGCCGACGGCGACGTCACCGCCGTCATCGACCCATGGGCATGGACCGGAGGCTCGACCACGGTCAAGCTCTACGACGCTCAGGATCTGGTGCGCGACCTCGGGGACGGCGGCACGGTCCACCTCGACCTCGCAACGCCCGGCCGCAACGCGCTCGTGACCTTCGACGGGCACGCCGGCGACGTCGTGGCCTTCGACTTCCCCAACTCGACGATCCCGCACTGGACCGCGGCGCTCTACGGCCCCAGCGGCAGCCAGATCAGCTTCGGTTGGGGTGCCAGCACCACCAACACGCTGCCGGCCGACGGCCAGTACACGTTCGTCATCGACCCATGGTGGGGCGAAACCGGCAGCGTCGACGCGATCGTCACGCCCTCGGGCGGATCTTCCGCGCGCGTCACCGCACACACGACCAAGGCATCGCACGTCAAGGCCGGCTCGCCCAAGGGGTCGTTTCGCACGCTGAAGCAGTACCTGCATGGCACGAGCACCTCGCGCCTCCTGCGGACCGGCGGCACCGCGCCGGCCCGGACCGCGCTGCCCAAGGAGGCCAAGGCGCCGGCAACGCTTGCCGAGGCGCTCGGTGAGCGGTCGATGCCCGAGCACGCCGCGGGTGTCGGCGCCGGCCAGCCGGCCTCCGCCAAGAAGCACCAGCGCTCGCCGCTGTCGGCGCGCCTACGCAGACCATCCGGCGTGCCGGAGGCCTGGCGACCCAAGCGCACCGATCGCGCACCGGGTGGCTGGGTGACCGGTCGTCAGCCGTCGCCGTGGGCGACGCTCGCCGCCCTGCAAGGTCGCCTCGGCATGACGTCGGTCGCCGGTCAGGCGCTGAAGCTCGACGGCGCACCGTTGAAGGGCGTCCGCGTTTCGATCGTGGGCGCCGAGCCCGTCACCACGACCGACGAAACCGGCCGCTTCCTGCTCGAGGGCGTCCCGGCGGGCAAGCACACGCTGCGCGTCGAAGGCAGCACCGCGAGCAAGGGCGGGCGTCGCTATGGCGACTACGAGCTGGTGATGACGCTGAAGGCCAACGAGACGACGGCGCTGGACGACACGCTGTGGATGACACGACTCGACGCGGCCGGCGATCGCAAGATCACCAGTCCGACGGCAGCGATCCGGATGACCAACCCGAAGATCCCCGGGTTCGAGGTCCGCATCCCTGCCGGCTCACGCGTCACTGACCGCCAGGGCCGGACGCTGCACCGCCTCAATCTCTCGGCCGTCCCACTGGACCGTCCCCCCTTCGCCCTGCCCACCGGCGTCACCGTCTCGGCGTACTTCACCGTGCAGCCCGGCGGCGCCTACTTCAGCAAGGGCGCCCAGATCGTCTACCCCAACTACCACCACCTCCGCCCGCGCTCGCGCGTCACCTTCTGGGACTACGATGCCAAGGACCGCGGCTGGTTCGAGTACGGCAAGGGTCGCGTGACGGCCAACGGCAAGCAGATCGTCCCGGACAAGGGCGTGCGGGTGTGGAAGCTGAGCGGGGCGATGGCGGCGACGAACCCGGGAGCGCCGCCGGAGGGCCCCGAAGGTCGCGATCCAAAGGTCGGCGACCCGGTCGATCCTCATACGGGGCTTCTCCTGTACCACAAGACCGATCTGTCAATCGGTGGGTCGATGCCGTTCAACCTCACCCGGACCTACCGGCAGGACGACCCATACGCCTACGAGCTCGGTGCCGGCTTTACGACGGTGCTCGACACCCGCATGGTCTTCACGGCGGGCACCACCGCACAGATCCAACTGGTGCTGAGCGGTGGCGGGACGGTGACCTTCGATCAGACGGGCGGCGGCAGCGATCCGTACACGAGCACCTACGAGAGCAAGCGCAACGGCGATTGGGACGGGGCAACCATCAAGTACCAGCCGTCACGTTCCCTGTGGCTCCTGACCAAGCCGGACGGGTCGGCCATGGAATTCGGCCAGGGCGGCCCTGTCACGGCGTTCATCACCAAGACCGGCTTGCGCACGACGATCACCCGCGGATACCGCAACATTGTCAACAGCCTGCAGCAGGTCAACTTCCCCGACGGGCGCTGGCTTCGCTTCGACGGCAATGAGATGTGGGACAACGCCGGTCGCCACGTGCACTACACCTTCGACTACTTCCGACGTCTCACACAGGTCGAAGACGCCGAGGGACATACGACGACATACGCGTACGACGGAAACACGGACGACCTCACGTCGATCACGGACGCGCGCGGCGTCAAGATCTTGCAGAACGAGTACCACTCAGGGTACGTGTACAAGCAGACCATGGCCAGCGGTGGCACCTACACGTTCCACTACCAATGCTGGCCGGACCTCTCGAGCCGCTTCATCATCCACTCGATGGGACGAGCGCCCGGCTCGTCACGGCCGGCGCCAATCGCCAGAGCGGCCGATGCCGGCGACGACGAGCCCAGCGGCCCATGTGGCGACCCGGGCGTCATGAGCTCCGAGATCACGCATCCCAACGGAACGATCGAGAAGATCTCGTGGCGTGCCGACGGCCACGGCTGGACGCGTAGCTTCAACAGCCACCCGGGCCCGGGTGATACCGCGGTCAAGGGCGAGAGCTTGACCATCGACGATGCCGGCCGCCCCACGGAGCGCGAGACCGGCAGCCACAATGTCAAGTACAGCTACAACGCCCAGGGCGACCTGGACGGCGTCACGACGGCGATCGACGACGAGCACGACGCGACCGTCCACTTCGGCTACGACTCAGCCCACAACCTGGTCGATGTGACCGACCCGCTCGGCAAGGTCACGCATGTGACGCGAGACGCTCGACGCCGCATCACCTCGATTACCGATCCGACACAGCGCGTCACGCGGTTCACCTACTCCGGCGAGGAGGAGCGACCGGCGACGATCACCCAGCCGGGCGGACAGATCACACGGATGAGCTATCACGCCGGCGATCTCGCATCGGTGACCGACCCGTTGGGCCACACGACGTCCTACTACAACGACGCCGCCGGACGGCCGACACGGATCACCGACGCGCTCGGACACACGAGCCGGCGGACCTACACCCCGAATGGCCAGTTGAAGGAGTCCACCGACCCGAAGGGCCGGACGACCACCTTCGACTATGACGCCAACGGCAAGGTCACCGCGGTGACCGACGCGCGCGGCAACGCGATCCACGCCACCTATGACGCGATGGAGGAGCTGGCGACCTATGAGGACGCCGACGGCGCCGTCGAGCACTTCGTGCGCAACGGCTTCAACCAACTAACTTCCGCGACAGATCGGCGCGGCGTGCGGACGGTGTTCCGCTACGACTCGCTCGGCCGCCAGACCTTCGCCGGCTTCGGCGCGCACGACAGTGACACCGCGTTCGCCAGCACGCTGAACTACCACTGGAACTCGTCCGACCAGGTCACGAGCATGGTCGACTCCGAGGCCGGGACCACGAACCTCACCTACGATCGGCGCGATCTGCCGACCCAGATCACCAGCCCCGACAGCGACGTGAGCTACCAGTACGACGCCGCCGGGCACCGCACGACCATGCAGGTGGGCCCGTCGACCACGACGACGTATGCCTACGACGATGCCGGGCGCCCCACCGGGCTCGCCCGCGGCGGGGTGAGCGCCGCGTTCACGCTCGATGCAAACGGGCGCCGTACCGGCGCGACGCTGCCCGGCGGCATCGCCCAGGCCGACACGCTCGACGACGCAGGACGCTTGACGAGCCGGCACTACACGCCGGCCGTCGGCACCCCAAAGACCGTCGACTACGCCTACGACGCCGCGAATCACCGGATCGCAACCTGGGGCGACCTAGACGTCGCCCATCTCCCCCAGGCCGTCGCGTCCTCGACCTACGACGAGGCGAATAGGCTCACCTCACGCGGCACCGTCGAACCCACTTACGACGCGGCCGGAAACCTCACCAACGACGGCCAGCGCGCCTTCACCTGGAACAGCCGCGCCCAACTGAGCAAGGTGACCCAAGGCGGCAACGAGACCGACTACGCCTACGACGCGCTCGGCCGTCGCCGCTCGACAACCGCGGGCGGGACCACGACCCAGTTCGTCTACGACGGCTGGAACGTCGTCCAGCAGTCGATCAGCGGCGGAGCGACGACCGACGTCCTCGCCGGCCTCAGCCTCGACGAGGTCTTCGCCAACACGACCGGTGGCCAGACCCAGACAACGCTCGACGACGCGCTTGGGACCACCGTCGGCTCCGCCAACAGCTCGGGCATCACGGCATCGGCAGCGACCGACCCCTTCGGACGCGGCACCGCGACGGGCTCCCAGTGGGCCGGCGGCGCTCGCGATGCCACGGGCCTCATCGATCGCCGCGTGCGCACCTACAACCCAGAGCTTGGGATCTTCATCAGCGAGGATCCGTCAGGGACCGCGGGCGGCGTCAATCTCTATGCCTACGCTGCCGGAGATCCGGTCAACCTCACCGACGCTCTCGGCCTCTGGCCCTCATGGAGCGACGTCGGCCATGCGGTTACCGGCGCAGGCAGTGACCCGCTTGGCCTCGGTGTGTCCTGGAGTGACGTTGGCCACGCAGCTGGAGCGCTTTACAACGAGGCAGCAAGCCACTACGGGGTGGCGGCCGCCGTGATCACCACCGGCGCCTGCATCGCGGCCAGCGCTGGCGCGTGTGGCCTCCTTGTCGTAGGCGGGACGGCTATCAGCAGCCTCCTGATTGAAACCAACCCGGATCTCACCGGCGGTCAGAAAGCCCTTGGGCTCGGACTCAACGCTGTCATCACGGCGACGGGCGCAATTCCGGCCGGAGCGCTGGCGGCAGCCGGCACGCGCGCGCTGCGAGGCATGCCGAACATGGCGAGGTACGGCCTCAACTACTTGGTGGGACTGCCTGGTACCGTGGCGAGCTTGCTCGATCCGCACGTGAACGCGTCTGGCGGTCTAGCCTCATCCCTGGGCGACGAGTAACGCATGGCAACGCAGAGCGCGTCAGAACGCCGACGGGTCTATCGCAGCACGTCGTCATCCCTTGCTTACGCTGGCGGAGGGCTCGCGCTCGGCGCCGTGATGACGATGTTCGGCTTCCTAGCCTGGGGCGACGCCGGTGCCGAGGTCATATGCGGCCTTGCCATCGTCTTCTCGGCGTGGGTCGCGACGCGGTGGTCACGTTGCGGAGTGTTCGTCGAAGATGGCGGAGTCCGAGTGCTCAACCCGATGTCGAGCGTGCGGTTGAAGTGGGCGGAGATCACCAGCTTCCAGTTGGTTTCCTATGGATCTTGCGTGGTACACCGCGCGCACGGTCAGCCGGTCCGAATCTTCGGCATCCAGCAGACCGCCTGGGACGCACGCAAAGGCAAGAAGGACACCGACGAGGCCAAGATGATCGCTGAACTCAACGCCCTGCTGGAAGCTCACCGCGTCGGCAGAGACTGAAGGCAATGGCCTGAGCAAACTCAATCCGTCCCTACCGGAGACCCCGCGCCGCGCCGGGGGCGACGCGGGCGGGGCGTCCGGTTGGTGCGCGTGTTTCAGCGCAAGGTGTGCACGGTCTCGGCATGCTTGACGCGACGGCGCTCGTTGCTGTTGATGCGCACCGTGTCGCGACCACTGCCGCCGTCGATGCGCGCGGCGGGGCCGGCGGTTGAGGCGTTGATGGCATCCTTGCCGGTGCCGCCGGTGACGCGGTCGGCGCCGTAGGAGGTGTTGATGGTGTCGTTGCCCGCCCCGCCGCTGAGGATGTCGGTCCCGGGACCGCCGTTGAGGTGGTCGTTGCCGGTGCCGCCGACGAGCTCGTCGGGGCCGTCGCCGCCGGTCAGCGTGTCGCTGCCGGAGCCGCCGTCGATGCAGTCGGCGCCGCGGCCGCCGCCGACCTCGTCGTTGCCACCGAGGCCGAGGATCCGGTCGTCGCCGTTGGTGCCGGTGAGGCGGTCGCGGCCGCTGGTCGTGCCGAGGACGACGTAGTCGGCGCCCTTGCCGTGCAGGCACGGGCTGTCGGGCAGCTTGCCGGCCTTGACGAGGGCCTGGGCCGCCACGAGGCTGACCACCGAGCCGCCGCCGAAGCCGAAGTACGGCGCACCGACGACGGTCACGTCGTTGCCGTCGCCTGAGCCCGAGCCGTCACCGTCGACGATGACGCACTGGTTCTCCTCGACGCGGTAAGTGCTGCCCTTGGGGCAGATGCTGCGCGCGGCCTTCCCGCCAGAGGCGCCACCGCCACCGCCGCTCGTCCCATTGCCGCCCGCACCGCCGGTGGCTCCCCCGTCGTCGTCGCCATGGTCTTCGCCATCGCCGTCATCCAAGGTCGCGCAGGCATCGCCGGAGGCCTGGGCCTCGCCAAGGACGACCTGCGCATCGCCCACGTCGAGCACGAGCGCGCGGCGGATGTCGCCGTCGAGCTGGTTGGTGCGCACGCGCACCACGCCGAGGTTGAGATCGAGCGACTGCCCGGCGATCACCGGGACCGTCGTTCCGCCCACGCTCAGCGCGTCGACGTGCGAGGAGCCGGCCGACACGCTGGCGCCATCGGCGCAACTCGCCGTCTGCTCGGCGGCAACGGCGCCCACGGCAATCGGGACGCCGCCGAGATCCAACGTCGCGCCCTCGACGCTCGCGGCGGCGGCGATCACGCCGGGCGCCGACCGCGTCGTCGCGTGCGGCGCCGTGACCGCCAGCGGGCCGACCGGCGCGACGCCGGCCACCTGCTGTGTGTCGCTAGCGCACGGGGAGCCAGCCACGTTGGCGACGGTCGGCTCGGCGGCGGCCGCCGGCGGCGCGACGACACGCGCCGCGGACGCGCGGCAGACCGGTGGCGAGGCCGCCTCTACGGAGACGGCCGTTCCGAGGGCGAGGATCAGGGCGCCGGCGGCGAGTGCAGCTCCGCCGCGACGCCGTACCGAGGTTGAGCGGGCAAGCATGGTGGGCCTTTCGACGGGCACGGTGGCTAGTAGCCGAGCGTGCGGTGGCTGACGGTCTCGCAGCGCGCGATGCGGTAATGGCGCTGCGCCTTGCGGCTGATGTAGAGGACGTCGCGGCCGCCGCCGCAGTCGATCGTGCCGCGCCCGTAGTGGGCCTTGATGTAGTCGTTGCCCGAGCCCGCGGCGATGTCGTTGGTGCCGTGGCTGGCGTAGATGAAGTCGTTGCCCGCGCCGCCCGCGATGCGGTCGTGCTGGCTTGCCGGCTGGCCGGAGGGCTTGTAGTCGCCCCACAGCACGTCGCCGTTGGGCCCGGCGAAGATCGTGTCGTCGCCGTGACCACCGAGCAGCTCGTTGTGGCGCCCGTGAGCCTTGACCACGAAGCCGGTGCCCGTGCGGTGCGCGGTCGCCGCGAGGCAGGACTGGTTCTTGTGCAGGCCGTCGCAGCGGTAGGCCGGGTCCTGCCCGCCGAACGGGTCGTGACCGGCCCGCGCATCGAGCGGACGACTCTGGTCGAGCTTGTTCATCAACAACATGCCGTTGATTCGGGGCCAGCCGTCGTGGCTGGTGTTGGCGTTCGCGACACCCGTGCCCGCTGCGGCGGCCAGGAGCGTGAGGCCGGCGCCGGCCGCTGCCGCGCGGCGCCGCCACGTCGATCGGTGTGAGAGGGGCATGTCCATCGGGCTGCCCACACCGTCGACGACCTACCGGAATCTGGACAACTGATGGACGACGAACCCTCCCCAACGCTCGATCAGCCTTCCCATTGAACGTCGCAGATGTATTGCGGCAGACGTCGCGGCCGGACTACTGCCGCACCCGCGCGAGGATCGCCGCCACGTCGGCGCGGCACCCACCACATCCCGTCGACGCGCGCGTGTGCTCGGCAACCTGCTCGACGGTCGTCAGCGCACGGTCGCGGATCGCGTGCTCGATCTGCCCGTAGCTGACGGCCTGACACGAGCAGACGTTGAGCTGCGGATCGATCACCGCCTCGGCGTCGGCCTGCGCGTTGGCGTCGCCCGGCGGCCCATCCAAGAGCGCGGGCGGGACCTCGTCGCGGTCGGCCAGCAGCGCCCGCAGCTGCTGGGCGTCGCGCAGGTCGCCGAGCAGGATCGCGCCCTCCAGGCGGCCGTCACGCAGCAGCAGCCGACGATAGCGGCCACGGCGCGTGTCCAGCGTCAGCACCTCCTCGTCGCCGTCCTCCTCGGTGACGCGACCGCAGCAGAAGAGCTCGATGCCGGCGACCTTCAACGTCGTCGCGGGCGAGGCGCCGTGGAAGGCGGTCGGGCGCGTGGCGAGCGAGGCACCGCAGGTCTTGGCCTGCTCCAGCAGCGGCGCCCACAGCCCGTAGAGCGCTCCGCGGTGCTCAGCGCACTCGCCGACCGCGCGCACGCCGGGAGCGCTGGTGCGCAGCTCGTCGTCGACGAGGATCCCGCGTTCGACCTCCAGGCCTGAGGTCCGAGCGAGATCGACCTCCGGCCGCACCCCCGCTGTGATGACCACCATGTCGGTCCGCAGCTCCTCCCCACCCTCCAGCGCGACGGCCCGGACGCGGCCGTCATCGTCAGCCAGCAGCGCCTCGGTGCGCGTCGCGGTCCGGGTCGCGATCCGCAGCCCGCGCAGCGTCCGGGCCAGCATCGAGGAGGCGGGCGCGTCGAGCTGCTGCTCCATCAGCCGATCGGCGAGGTGGACGACGGTCACGTGCACGCCGTGCTCGCGCAGGCCGCGCGCCGCCTCCAGGCCGAGCAGGCCGCCGCCGATGACGACCGCGCGCCGCGCGCTGGCCGCCCCCGCTTGGATCGCGTGCACGTCGGCCAGCGTGCGGAAGACGTGCACGCCTGCCAGCTCGGCGCCGGGGATCGGCGGCACGAACGGCCGCGAGCCGGTGGCCAGGACGAGGTCGTCGTAGTCCAGCGTCTCGCCATCTGCAAGCTCGACGGTGCGCGCCTGGGTGTCGACGTGGCGCACGGGCACGCCGAGCCGCAGGCCCACCCGGTGCTGCTTGAGCCACTGGGGATGGCGCAGCGCCAGCTGCGGCTCGCCGACCGCGCCGGCCAGCAGCGACGACAGCAGGACGCGGTTGTAGGGCGCGACCGGCTCGGCGCCGACGATCGTGATCTCCCAATCGGCGGCGTCGGCGTGGCCGAGCAGCGCCTCGACGGTCGCCATCCCGGCCATCCCGCCACCGACCACGACCAGCCGTCGCCGCGCAGCGCGTCCACGGCCATCGGCGTCACCAGCACCAGCCACCGCGCCTACCGCCACCGGCTCGATCCGGACCGGCGTCGCCTTGAGCTCGGCCTGCTTGGAGGTCGGGTCGATCGCCCGGCCGACGACCGCGTTCAGCGCGCCGGCGCCGGGCTCCAGGTGCAACGCGCCCCAGTGAAACGGCGCGAACGCGACGCCCTCGGCAACCCTGTCCGTTACTCGCGCGCGCACGGTGGCTCGCCCGTGGGCCGAGCGCAGCAGCACCTTGTCGCCATCGTCCACCCCCGCCCGTCGCGCGTCCTGCGGATGGACCTCCACGAACGGCTCGGGCTCGGCGGCGAGCAAGTCCTTGGCCTTGGACGTGCGCGTCATCGTGTGCCACTGATGGGCGACGCGGCCGGTGGTCAGCACCAGCGGGTGCTCGGGGCTCGGCGACTCGGACGGCTCGGCATGCGGGGTCACGACCAGCCGCGCGCGGCCGTTGGGCGTCGGGAAGCGACGGCTCGTGTACAGCCGCTCCGAGCCGCCGTGATCGGTACCGTCCAACCCGCGTGCGGGGATCGGCCACTGCAGCGGCCCTTCACGCTCCAGGCGCTCGTGCGAGAGCCCGCTTTGATCGCAGAGCCGCCCCGCGGTCGTCGCGACGTACTCGGTGTGCACCTCGGCGGCGGTCTTCCAGGCGAACTGCCGCTGGTGGCCGAGCGCACGGCCGACGCGGGCGAAGATCTCCCAGTCGGGCAGCGCGTCGCCGGGCGGGTCGACCATCCGGCGCATCAGCCCCACGCGCCGCTCGCTGTTGGTCTGGGTGCCGTCCTTCTCGGCCCATTGGGCGGCGGGCAGGATGACGTGCGCGAGCGCGCCGGTCTCGGTCGGGTGGTAGGCGTCTTGGACGATCACCAGCTCCGCCCGCCGCAGCGCTGCCGCGAAGCGCGCCGCGTCGGGCTGGGAGACCACCGGGTTGGTCGCGACGATCCACACCACCTTGACGCGGTCGGCCTCCAGCGCCTCGACCAGCTCGGTCGCGGCGATGCCCGGCGCCGGCGAGATCCCCGGCGCGCCGGCGGGGATGTCCCACAGCCGACGCATCTCGGCGCGGTGCTCGGGATCGGTCACCAGCCGGTAGCCGGGCAGCAGGTGCGCGAGGCCACCGGACTCACGGCCGCCCATCGCGTTGGGCTGGCCGGTGAGCGACAAAGGCCCGCTGCCGGCGCGGCCGATGTTGCCCGTCGCCAAGCAGAGGTTGATCAAGGCCTGGTTCTTGAGCGTGCCGACCGTCGACTGGTTGGCGCCCATCGACCACAACACGAGTGCACGCCGTGCACGCCCGAAGCCGCGAGCAGCCGCCACGATCTGCTCAGCCGGCACCCCGCACGTCTCCGCGGCCCGCTCCGGCGACCACGCTGCCGCGGCGGCCAGCGCCTCCTGCGCCCCCTCGGTGTGACGCTCCATGAACGCGCGGTCGACCAAGTCCTCGCTGTCGAGCACGCCGAGCATCGCGCTGAGCAGCGGCAGGTCGGCGCCGGGCCGGACGGCGAGGTGCGAGTCGGCCTGCTCGGCGGTCGGCGTGCGCCGCGGGTCGATCACGCAGACGTGCGCGCCCGCCTGACGGCGGCGCTGGATCCGCGACCAGACGATCGGATGACACGCCGAGGTGTTGGACCCCAACACCAGGATGAAATCGGCCTGGTCGATGTCGGAGTAGGAAGCCGGCGGGCCGTCGGAGCCCAGCGAGCCCGTGTAGCCGGCGACCGCCGAGGACATGCACAACCGCGAGTTCGAGTCGAGGTTGTTGGTCCCTAGGAAGCCCTTGGCAAGCTTGCCGACCGCGTAGTAGTCCTCGGTCAGCAGCTGGCCGGAGATGTAGAACGCGACCGCATCGGCCCCGTGACGGCGCTGGACGTCGGTCAGCCGCCGCGCCAACTCGCCCGTCGTCTGACGCCAGGTCCGCGGCCGCCAGCGCTCGTCGAGCGCGTCGCGCCACAACGGCTCGGTCGCCCGGTCGGGGGCGCTGAGCGCCTCGGGCAGCCGCAGCGGCTTGCGGCAGGTCGCGCCGCGGTTGACCGGATGCAACGGGTCGCCCTTGACCGCCTGCAGCCGCCCTCCGGCGACCTCGCCGATCAGCCCGCAGCCGGTGCCGCAGTAGGGACAGCCGGTGCGCACCTGGCGGGTGCGCTGGAGCTCGGGCGGCGACACGCCGCCCGCGCCGTTGCGACCGCTCGCAACCAGAGTGCACCGTCGTGCTCGCGCACCTCGTGCACGGCGATCGCATCGGTTCCGCCGAGCTGCGCGCCGCTGCGCAAGTCAAAGCGCCGCCCGTGCAACGGGCAGGTCACGCAGCTGTCGGCGACGAGGCCATCCTGCAGCGGGCCGCCGCGGTGCGGGCAGGCGGCGTCGACCGCCGCCCAGCCGTCGGGCAGCCGGAAGATCGCCACGCGACGGTCGCCGACCGTCACGGCACGTCCCTCCAAGAGCGGGACGTCGGCGGTCGCGCCGATCCGGACCCAGTCGCTCATCGCACCGCCTCGGCCATCGCGACGAGGTCCAGCCCATCGGCCTCGGAGTCGAGCTCGGCGAACTGCTTGGGATGGGTCGGCGCGTGGCGCTCGCGCCACGGGTCGGGATCGCAGGCGGCCTTGGCGATCGCGAAGCGCTCCAGCAGCGCGCACTGCTCGTCGGGATCGAGCACGACCTCGGCGACGGCGGCGATCCCGACCCGCTCCAAGAACCCGTAGGTGCGCTCCAGATGCTCGCCCTGCTCGCGGTAGTACTGCAAGAACGCGAGCGCGACGCGCTGTGCGTCGGCGGCGGTGGCGACCTGCG
>JBEVLC010000327.1:0-17841 GCA_040509415.1 Baekduia sp.
CGTGGCGCCCGCGCACCTGAGCACGCCGGCGGCCTCCCATGCCCTGCGGTGCCTCATCAACGGTGTGCGCCGCGCCCACCACCTACGACCCGTCCGGGCCGAGCGCCACCTGCGCTCCGCGGCCCGCCGCCACGCCAACGACATGGCCGGCCGCGACTACTTCGCCCACGCCTCGCCGGGCGGCACGACGATGGAGAAGCGCGTGCGCCACGCGGGCTACCTGCACCGCGTGCGCGAGTGGTGGCTGGGCGAGGCGATCGCCTGGGGCAACGGCGGGGCCGGGGCGCCGCGGGCGATCCTGCGCGGCCTCCTGAAGAGCCCGCCGCATCGCGCGATCCTGCTGGATCCGGGCTTCCGAGACCTCGGCATCGGCGTCGCGCGCGGCGCGCCGCAGGGCACCGGGGCGGGCGCGCTGACGATCGCGCTGGACTTCGGGCGCGTCCGGCGCTGAGCGCGGGCTCGTCTACATTGGCGGCGATGGGCCGCCTCACTGATCACGTCCGCGCCTCGTGCGCGCAGCTTGCGTCCGACGCGCGGTCGGTCCGGATCGACCACGACCGCCTGGCCGCCTACGACGCGGGCGCCGACGGGTCGGTGATCCACGACCCAGGTCTGGACCCGGTCCGCCACTACCTCGAAGGCACGCCCGCCGACGTGGCGATGTACACGCTGTCGCTCGACACCATCAACTTCGGCTCGGGCTGGTTCCCGACGCTGCGCAAGCGGCCGGACCCCACCAGCGGGCAGACGGTGTCGGGCTACTTCACCGTCGCCTGGAACCTCGCCGACCACTTCCGCGCGCACGGCGCCTGGGACAACGAGCGCCTGCGGACGCTGCGGACCGAGGAGCTCGCCGCGATCCTCGGGCAGCCGGCCGACCACGAGCTGATGAGCCTCTACACCCAGGCACTGCGCGAGCTCGGGCGCTTCCTCGGCACGCGCACCGTCCTGGACGTCATCGCCGAGGCCAAGGGCTCGGCCGACCGGCTGGCCGCGACGCTCGCCGGCGCGCTGGCCTTCTACGACGACCGCGGCTTCTACAAGCGCGCGCAGATCGTGCCCAATGACCTGGCAGCGGCTGGCGTCGCGGCCTTCGACGACCTCGACGCGTTGACCATCTTCGCCGACAACCTCGTCCCGCACGTGCTGCGCTGTGACGGGATCCTGGTCTATGAGGATGGGCTTGCCGCGCGGATCGATGCCGAACAGCCGTTGGCCACCGGACGCGAGGAGCGCGAGATCCGCGCCTGCGCGCTGCATGCCTGCGAGGCGCTCGGCGCGCGGCTCGATGTGCCGCCGCGCGTGTTGGACATGTGGTTGTGGAACCGCGGTCAGGCGCCGGCGTTGAAGGCGCGTCCACGCCATCGTTGCCGCACCGTCTATTACTAGGAGTTCCGGTCTTGCCGATCGGCTAGGGCGGACCGCGCGAGCCGGGCGTACGGTCCGACCATGAAGACCGCTCTGATCTCCCTCGCAGTGGTCGCCGTGGCAGGGGTGCCCGGCGTCGCGTCGGCCTCGACCGTCTCCGTGGACGGCTCCGGGACCGTCATCTACCAGGCCGCGCCGGGCGAGGCCAACAAGCTCAACCTCGTCTCGCCGCTCATGCCGTTCGGCTTCGCCGACACCGGCGCGCCGCTGTCGGCGGGCCCGGGCTGCACGGCCGGTGTCCTGATCACCTGCCCGGCCGGACCGATCTCGGTGACGCTCGGCGATCGCGCCGACAGCGCGCGCGTCAACAGCTTCGCCCCCTTGGGCGATGTATCCGTCGACGGCGGCGCCGGCAACGACGACCTGCTCGTCGGCGCCAACAACTCGGCTTCGGCTGTCGGCGGCTCCGGCGACGACATCATCGTGATGGTCGCCAACGGCGCCACCGCGTCGGGCGGCATCGGCAACGACCGTCTCGCCGGGCTCAGCGGCATCGACGAGCTCAACGGCGACGGCGGCTCAGATCTGCTGACCGAGCAGCCCGGCCCCGCGCCCGCGACGCTCTCGGGCGCAGATGGCAACGACCGCCTCGTCGGCAGCGACGGCGACGATCTCGACGGCGGCAACGGCAGCGACATCCTGATCGGCGGGACGGCCTTCGGCAGCGCGGCCATTGCCGGCGGCTCCGGCAGCGATCTCATCACCTCCAGGGGCGGTGCGACGATCACGGCCGGCCCCGACAGCGACATCATCAACGCGGCCGACGGCAGCGGCGTGGCCGACACGATCTCCTGCGGCGCCGGCTACGACCTCGTGTGGGCCGACCCGACCGACCGTGTCGCACGTGACTGCGAGCACCGCCTCTCCGGTCGCGCCCAGACGTTGCCGGGGACGGCGGCCGCGATCGCCGACGCCCAAGCGCTGCTGGCACATCAGCCGAACGTCAGCTGAACCACTTCACCACACGCGACACCGGACGGTCCTGCCGGCGGGCGGCTCAGCCGCCGGCAGGGTTCCGGCCGCGCATCGGACGCAGCCGGCGCACCTCGGCCGGCGGATCCTCGCCTTGCAGCGACGCAAGCCGATGCTCGAGATCGGTGAGGCGGCTGGAGAGCTCGCGGATCGCCTCGGCGACCGGGTCGGGCAGGTGGATCCAGTCGGCGTCGGGACCCTCGGGGCGCTTGCCGTCGACGCGGACGACATGGCCGGGGTTGCCGACCACCGTGGAGTTTGGCGGCACGTCGGTGATGACCACCGAGTTGGCGCCGACCTTCGCGCCGTGGCCGACCTCGATCGGACCGAGCAGCTTGGCGCCCGACCCGATGGTGACGTTGTCGCCGATCGTCGGATGGCGCTTGCCGGTGGCGAAGCCGGTGCCGCCGAGCGTGACGCCCTGGTACAGGGTGACGTCGTCGCCGATGTCGGCCGTCTCGCCGATCACGACGCCCATGCCGTGGTCGATGAACAGGCCGTCGCCGATATTGGCGGCCGGGTGGATCTCGACGCCGGTGGCCATGCGCGACAAGTAGGCGATCGCCCGCGGGGCGATCGGGATGTTGGAGTCGTGCAGGGCATGCGCGACGCGGTGGGCGAGCACGGCCTGGACGCCCGGCCACGCGATCAGCACCTCGATCGACGAGACGCCGCGCGCGGCCGGATCGCGCTGGTGCGCGGCGGCGATGTCGAGGCGCAACTCGGAGCTGACGCGGCGCAGGGTGCCAAGTCCCAGCATGGGCCACTACCGTACTGAAGACATGTCCGGGCTTCGCGCGTTGATCCTCCACGGCTGGCAGGGATCCGGGCCCGACCACTGGCAAAGCTGGCTGGCGGGACGGCTCGCCGACGCCGGCGCCCACGTCCAGTATCCGCAGCTGCCCGACTGCGACGTGCCGTGCCCCGATCGCTGGGGCGGTGCCCTGCATCGCGAGCTCCGCGCGCTCGCGCGTGAGGAGGGCGAGCGCGTCGTGATCGCCCACTCGCTGGGCTGCGTCTTGTGGCTGCGTGAGGCGGCGGCGATCGGCCCGCGCCACCGCGTTGATCGCGTGGTGCTGGTCGCACCGCCGTGCCCCGGCGCGGAGGTCTCCGAGCTCGCGCGCTTCTATCCGACAGGCGCCGACAAGGCCGCGATCGACGCGGCAGCCGGCCACACGCGGCTGGTGTGCTCCGACAACGACGCGTATTGCCCAGGTCGCGGCGCCGCCGAGCACTGGGGCAAGCCACTGGAGTTGATGGTGGACTTGCTTCCGGGCGCCGGTCATCTGAACGTCGAGGCGGGTTACGGGCCGTGGCCGGCCATGGAGGCGTGGGCGCTGGGCGAAGCCGATGCTCTGAGCCCGCGCGAGGATCCCGTCGGCGCCTGAGGCGGCTTACTGCGGCGCGAAGAACGGCGCCGAGATGTAGCGCTCGCCCGAGTCCGGCAGGACGGTGACGATGCGCTTGCCCTGGTTCTCCGGGCGCTTGCCGACCTCGATGGCGCCGAAGATCGCGGCACCGCAGGAGATCCCCGCCAGCACGCCCTCGCGCGCGGCGGCCCGATGGGCGGTGTCGATCGCGTCCTCGTCGCTAACCGCCAGGACCTCGTCGATGACCTCGCGGTCTAAGACGGCCGGGACGAAGCCCGCCCCGATGCCCTGGATCCGGTGCGGGCCCGGAGCGCGACCGGAGAGCACGGCCGACGTCGCCGGCTCGACGGCAATCACCTGCGCCTTGGGGTTGACGGCCTTGATGGCCTCCCCCACGCCCGTGATCGTCCCGCCGGTCCCGACGCCCGCAACGAAGATGTCGACCCGGTTCTCCATGGCCTTCAGGATCTCCGGGCCGGTCCCGAGACGGTGGGCCTCCGGGTTAGCGGGGTTGGAGAACTGGTCGGGGAGGAAGGCGTCGCCGGTGGCCGCCGCGCGGCGGGCGGCCCGAACGGCCTCGTCCATCCCGCCGAGCGACTCGACGATCTCGACGCGCGCGCCGTAGAGCTTCAACAACGCCTCGCGCTCACGCGACATGCCCTGCGGGAGGAAGATCGCCAGCTCGTAGCCCTTGGCCGCGCAGACGAAGGCGAGCGCGATGCCGGTGTTGCCCGAGGTCGCCTCGACGATCGTCGTGGTGCCCGGCTCGATCCGGCCCTCGGCCTCCGCGGCCTCGATCATCGCGATCCCGATGCGGTCCTTGACCGAGCCACCAGGGTTGTAGGCCTCGAGCTTGCCGTACAGCTCGACGCCTTCGGGCTCCATGCGGCTGAGTCGGACCATCGGCGTGTTGCCGATGTGATCGGAGATGTTGGTCGGAATTCGCCCCATTGCCGCGGACGAGGCTACCGTTGCCGTCCGTCAGCACGCGGCGGACCCGGTGCCGAGTCGCGACAGGGCTGCGCTAGGAGGCCGGCAAGGACGACGTGCCGACGTCGCGCCGGCTGCCGGGCGGGCGACCCGACAGGGGACGCTCGTCCTTGGGCAGCGGGTCGGCCGCCGCGCGGTCTCGCGCCGCCTTCGCCCCGATGCGCGGTCCCCGGGCCGCCATCGCATCAGCGTGCATCGCACGCATGGTGCGGGCGTAACGCCGGATGAGATCGAGCTGGGCTGGTCCTGGATCGCTCATGAGACGGCTTTCCTTCGGGCCCGACCTTATAACCCGCGCGACCGTACGTCCAGGTCGCCGGCCGCGACCCGGACAATTCGTCCAACCCACCCTTCCGGTCAGGCGTGGCGGGCCGCCCTGCCCGATCGGCCAGGCCCGATTCGCGCCCCCGCATCTACCGTCCCAGACGAGCGGTCAGCACCGCCCTTCTCACCATGTACCAAGTCCAGGATTCCGTCGCGCTCCTGCGCGCTCGCCGCGGCTTCGCCGCCGCCCGCAAGACCGGTCGCCCGTTCGTCGCTCGCACGGTGCTGCTGCTCGGCCTGACCAGCCTTCTGACCGACATCTCCTCCGAGATGGTGTCGGCAGTCTTGCCGCTGTACATGGTCCAAGTCCTGGGTCTCAACCCGCTGCAGATCGGCGTGCTCAACGGCATCCAGCAGGGCGGGTCGGCGTTCGCGCGGCTGATCTTCGGCTTCGTCGCCGATCGCATGAGCCGCTACCGCGAGGTCGCAGGCATCGGCTACGGCCTGTCGGCAATCTGCAAGCTCGGCCTGCTGGCGACCACCGCCTTCGGCCCACTGATGGCGGTGCTCCTCATCGACCGGACCGGCAAGGGCATCCGTACCGCACCGCGCGACGCAATGATCTCGCTGAGCACCCCGCAGGACGAGCTCGGCACCGCCTTCGGCGTGCACCGCGCGATGGACACCTGCGGCGCGATGCTCGGCCCGCTGCTCGGCTTCGCCCTGCTGGCGCTGACGCCCCACGAGTACCACGGCATCTTCCTCGTCTCGTTCTGCTTTGCCTTGATCGGCGTCGCGATCCTGCTGCTGCTCGTCGACGATCCGGCGCGCGATCCCGAGCGCGTCGCGGCCGCCAAGGCCGCCGAGGTGGAGGCCGAGGCAGCCGCCGTCGCTGCTGCACCAGCCGCTCCCGCGCCGACCGAGGCCGACGAGCCCGCGGGTGGTCGCCTGACGTTGCGCGGCGCCGCCGGCCTCCTGAGCGGCGGTCCACTCGGCGGCCTCGTCCTCATCTCGTTCCTGCTCGGCCTCGCCACGATCGGCGATGCCCTGCTCTACCTCCAGCTCCACGAGCGCCTCGACTTCGCCGACAGCCTCTTCCCGCTGCTCTACGTCGGAACGTCGTCCATCTTCATGGTCATGGCCGTCCCCGCCGGCCGGCTGTCTGACCGCATCGGCCGCGCCAAGGTCTTCACCTTCGGCTACGCGATCCTGCTCGCGCTCTACATCGTGCTGCTGTCAGGCGCCTCCAGCGACCTGCTGATCCCCGCCACGCTCCTGGGTCTTGGGATCTTCTACGCCTCGACCGACGGCGTGCTTGCTGCGCTCGGTTCCGCCGCCGTACCCGAGGCCGTCCGCGGCACCGGCCTCGCCACGCTGGGCACCGCGGCGGCACTGGCGCAGTTCGGCGCCTCGATCGCCTTCGGCGCGCTGTGGAAGGTGGCCGGCGCGCATACCGCGTTCATCGTCTTCACGGCCGGCCTGGCGACCGCGCTCGCCGCTACCGTCCTCGTCTTGCTGATCCTCCCGCGACGGCGCGCCATGGGCGCCGCATGACCCGCCAGCGGCGCATCGGCCTCTTCGTCGCGGTCACCACCCTCGCGGTGACCGTGATCGCCGTCTACCTCGGCATCACCCTCATCGACAACAGCAAGGGCGACGGCCTGCCCGAGGCCTCGGCCCCCGTCGTCAAGATCGTCAAGGGCGACATGGTGTTGTTGGACCGCGATCGCAAGCACCCCAAGGCCTGGGGCCGGCTCGTGATCATCGGCAACGACAAGGTCCGCCGGATCGGCAAGCTCAGTTGCGAGCGCGTCGCGTTCGCCGGCGGCCACGGCATCTGTCTCGCGCAGGCCCACAGCCTGCCGACACCGACCTACGAGGCGCGCCTTTTCGACGCCAACCAAAAGGTCACCGGGAAGATCGCGGTCGCCGGCACCCCGAGCCGCGCGCGGGTCTCCCCCGACGGCCGCTACGCCGCCTCGACGACCTTCGTCGGTGGCGACGGCTACACGACGCCCGGGGCGTTCTCAACCCGCACACGGGTCTATGACGTCGCCGCCGGGAAGTCGCTCGGTGACCTCGAGGACTACAAGGTGACCCTCGATGGCAAGACCATTGACAAGGTCGACTTCAACTTCTGGGGCGTGACCTTTACCGGCCAGGGCGCGCAGTTCTACGCGACGCTCGGCACCGGCAGCCACCACTACCTCATCAAGGGCGACGCGCTGGCCAAGACGGCCACCGTCATCCGCGACGGCGTCGAGTGCCCCTCGCTCTCGCCCGACGGCACGCGCATCGGCTTCAAGGCCCGCGTCGGCAAGCCGTTCAAGTGGCGCTTCCATGTCCTGGATCTCAAGACGGGCAAGGAGACCGCGCTGCAGGAGACGCGGTCGATCGATGACCAGATCGCGTGGCTCGACAACGAGCGCCTGGCCTACGGCGTCGGTGAAGAAGTGATGGAGGTACCGGCCGACGGCTCGGCGTCGCCGCGGCTCATGCTCGCCTCGGCGACGAACCCCAACCGCGTGCAGTAGCGGTCAGTCGCCGGGGTCGATATAGCTCGGCCCCGCCGCCCGCGGCGTGATGCCGGCGCGAGTGAGTACTCGCCCCGTCCGTGCGTCGAGTGCGGACAGCATGGCCGCAGGATGCGCACGCGGAGTCTTCAATGGGAGTCGGCCGGACGAAGCGCACGCCGAGCGCTTCCTACGGTCTGCGTCCTGTTGGCGTTTGCGCCCGACGAAGCACCCGCGGCATCGGCCCTCCGGGTCGACGTCAAAGCGGCAGCTCCGGGCCAAGTCGTGCGGCTCAGCGGACTGGGTGTCGTAGGCCGACGCTCCAAGGTCACGATCGGTGGCAAACGCGCCAAGGTCGTCGTCCGCGACCGGCGAGGCCTCAGCGTTGTCGTGCCGAGATTGTCGGCGCGCGTGCACCCCGTTGTGGTTCGGCGAGATCGGCTCCGGATTCGCGGTCGGTTGCGTGTGCGTGTCAGCCTTCCGGCGAGCGTGCGGCCGGTGCTGGAGCCGAAGCTAGCCACGACGGCGACCGTCGGCCGCGCTGGCGGAATCGCTCGCGCGACCGCGTCGGACGGGACCGTCTACGAACTCACGATCCCGCCCGCAGCCGTCGAGCACGACACCGCCATCACGATGACCCCGGTGGTGTCCTTGAAGGGTGCACCGTTCGACGGCACGGTCAAGGCGGTGCAGTTCGCACCTGAGGGGCTGGTGCTCAAAGAGGCTGCGACGCTGCGCATCACGCTCCCGCGTGCCGTGTCCAAGAAGATGGTGGGGCTCGTCTATCGCGGGGCCGGGCGAGGTGTGACGATGCGAAAGGCGCAACGCGACGGCCGGACGATCACGACCACGGTGGAGCATTTCTCGGGCGGCGGCGCGATGGATGCAACGCTCGCCAACTTCCTGTTGGTGCTCGCGCGCCTGGCGGCGTTGCCACAGTTCATGGTCGACGACGCTGACGACTTCTTCGCCACGAAGCCCGCAGCGGACGCGGTACTCGGACGTGGCTGGTGTCTGACGGACTCGACCTGCAGGTACACGCGGCAGCGGGCGCTCGACACCTACGAGCGTGATGTCACCCGTGTCTGCCGCGGGCAGCTCGCGTCCACGATTCCGCCGCTGGCCGATGCGGCTCGGACGCTCGCGAGGATCGAGGCGACCACCCAATCCGAGGGGGAGAACGTGCCAACGCGGACGTGTCGCCGCACGATCACCGAGCACATGGTCAGGCTGGTGGAGCAGCCCGCGCGTCAAGACGCGCTCGCGGTCTCCGGCGCCTGCGCCGACGCGATCGGGGACGCCGACGGCGACGGCGAGACCCGCAACACCGAGTGCGCTCTGACGGTGTCGGCGTCTGCGGGCTCACAAGGATTCGCCGACCTCCAGGCCAACGCGGCGGATGCTGCGACCGCAGGACTGCGACAGGTGATCGCGGGCAACCAGCCGAAGTGCGACAGCCCGGGGACGTTCGATGAGGGTTTGCGGCAGCTTCGGCTCGGCGGGGCCACGGCAGCGCCTTTCGCGCTGCTGACGGCGGAGTTCGACGCGGCACTCGAGGAGTGCGTGCGCATCACCGTCACCCCTGCTCCGGCGAGCGTCGAGATCGGTCAAACGCTCGACTTCAGCGCCAAGGGCAAGGACCCCACCGACCAGTCGTTCTCCTGGTCGGTGTCGGGAGCGGGCGCGAAGATCGACCAGAACGGCCACCTGACGGCGCCCGCCAAGCCCGGGACCGTGATTGTCACCGCAAGCTCGAACACCCACCCCGACCGCGAAGGGGCCGTGTCGGTCGCCATCACGTGTCCGCCAGGCAAGGTCGCCGATGGCAATGAGTGCAAGGTCGTCACCATCGAGATCAGCCCGGCTACGATCGGGCTCCAGCGTGGTGACGTGCAGCGGTTCACGGCCACCGTCACCGGCACGCCGGACACCCGCGTGACGTGGTCGGCAACCGGCGGCTCGGTCACCCAGCCCGGCGGGTCCGACGCTGGCGGCCTCTACACGGCCGGGCAGACCGACGGGTCGTTCACCGTCACCGCGTCCTCGCTTCAGTTCCCAACGCTCCATGCGACCGCACAGGTCTCGATCGGGTCCGGCACCGTCGCCGTGACCCTGCGGAACGGGAGCCTGTTCTCCAGCTCGGGCGCATTTGCGCAGAGCAACGAACCCCCAGGGCTGTCGGCGACGATGGTCGACGTCAAGCCGCCCCCGCCCGGGAGTGACACGTGGACGGGGCCGCTGCTCGGGACGAAGTCCGGGTCGTTCACGACGAGTTCGACCGCCGAGTTGCCGGCCAGTACCCCAACGGTGACCGCGTCCTCCAGTGCCAGCGTGAGCAGCACGAGCACGGTGAGCGTTGACGGGTCAGGGCAGCTCCACACGGCGCTCTCGCTGACAGGGACGCAGGACGCGGCCGCCGATCAGGACCTCACCGATGGCGGATACGTCCAGGGTGCAAAGGGGGACACCGCGAACTTCGCGACCGACGCCGTGCAATTCACGGTGGCGGGTGGGGAATTGTCGATCACGTGCTCGCTCACCAAGGCGTCACTGCCGACCTTCGAGCCGAACCACATCGGAGGGTCCGACGGAACGTCGGTGCGCGTGCAGCAGGGCAGCAGCGGCACCACGCTGCTGCTACTGGACTCCAGCACGGGTACATCGGGAAGTACGACGCTGGCGGCCGGTACGTACAAGGTGGACATGCACGCGGGCGTCAACGTTTTTGCCCTCAACGGGTGGAACGCGTCGTTCGCGACGCTCGATGCCAAGACCGTGCACTACTCCGGCTCGGTTGGTGCGACCTGCTCGACGAGCGGTTAGGTGAAGCTAGCGCTCAGTCGCCCCGGTCGATCCGCCGCTGCGCGCGGCGCTCTTCCTTGAGCGCCCGGCGCTCCCGGCGGGTCAGCTTGCGCCCGCGCTTGACGTCGCTGCCGCCCATCAGGGAAAAGAGCCGCAGATGGACGGTCGGCCCGCCGGGGGCTGGACGGCCGCGGCCGAGCTTGACGTCGTTGCCGCCCATCAGCGCGAACTGCGACACCTGGACGTCAAGCCCCTCGGGCACGTAGACGTCGGCGCCGCCCATGATCGAGATGATGCGGATCTCGGTGTGCTGGGCGGAGAGGACGGCGTCGTTGAGGTCGATCTCGCTACCGCCCCAGAAGTTGAAGTTGATGACCTTGGGTCCGACGCGCCAGTGCCCGCGACGATCGTGGCCCGACATGATGGAGATGAGCCACTTCGTCGCGCCCTCGCCAGGAACGACAGGCAGCGACGCGGCGGGCGCGCCGACCGGGAGGCTCGCGTCAGCACCGACCACGACGTCGGCGATCAGCTGCTCGAGCTCGGCGCGGGTCCGCGCGGCGAACGCCTCGGCGAGCCGCTCGTCGAGCTCGTCGACCGTCAGCCGCCCTTCGCCCGCGGCTCGCCGCAGCAGCTCGGCGGTCTGCTCGCGATCAGCGTCCGACGCTCGAAGCTCCGGGGTCTCAGCCATGGTCTCGGACCCTAGCTCGCGTAGCCTCGCAATCGATGAGCGATCTCCGCGCCTTGGTCCGGCGCCCCTACGCGCTGCGCATGTTGCTCTGCGCGCTTGTGGGCCGGCTGCCGGAGGCGATGGTGCCGCTGGCGCTGCTGCTGCTCGCGCGTGCCGAGCACGGCTCCTACGCGACGGCGGGCGCGCTGGCCGGGGCGTTCGCGGTGGGCGCCGCGGTCGGCGGGCCGGTCGCCGGGCGGATCATCGACCGGCTCGGTCAGCCCGTGGTGCTGATCGTCGTGGCGGTGGCGCGCAGCGCGGCGCTGCTGGGGATCGTGCTCGTGGCGCCGGCATCGCTGGCAGTCGCCGCCGTCCTCGCGGTTGCCGCCGGCGCGCTAACGCCGCCACTGGAGCCGGCGCTGCGTGCGCTCTGGCCCGACCTCGCCGGCGAGGACGAGCACGCGCTCAGCGCCGCCTACGAGCTGGACGCGGGCGCACAAGAGCTGATCTTCGTCGTCGGGCCGCTGCTGGTCGCGGTAGCCGTGGCGGTCGGCAGCCCGTCGACGGCGCTGCACCTGACGTCCGCCGTCGGCCTGCTCGGGACACTCGCGTTCGCGCTGGCGCCACCGGCCCGGCGGTGGCGTGCCGGCGAGCACGCGGCGGTGCGCTGGAGCGCCGCCGTCCGCGCGCCACAGGTCGGCCTGCTGCTGGCGCTAGGGCTGCTGGCCGGCGCGGCCACCGGGATGGTCAACGTGACCACGACCGCCTTCGCCGAGCACACGCTCGACAACCGCGACCTCGCCGGCTGGCTGCTCGCCGCATGGGCGGTCGGCGCGCTGGCCGGTGGCCTGGGCGCGGCGGCGCGCCGCTGGATCCTGCCGCCCGAGCGGCGCCTCACGCGGCTGCTGGTGGTGTTCGGCCTGGCCTTCGGGCCAGCGCTGCTGGCGCGCTCGACGCCGGCGATGGCCGGAGCGCTCGCGCTGGCGGGCGCGTTCCTAGCGCCGACGCTGGCGTGCATCTTCGTGCTGACGGGCGCCCGCGCCCTGCCGGGCACGATCACCGAGACGTTCGCGTGGCTGACCTCGTCGTTTTTGGTCGGCAGCGCGGCCGGCGCGGCGCTGGCCGGGACGCTCAGCGGCAGCGGCTCAGGCGTGCGCGGCTTCGCGGCGGCCGGGATGACCGTGCTCGTCGCCGCGGCGCTCTGGCAGACGTTGCGCAAGCCGTCCGCGGTGTTGGAGCCGCGCTAGCGTTCTCGGCCATGGATCGTGACGTCCACGGCGATCAACATCGCGTCGGTCGAACCTAGCGCGCCCGCGCCGCCTCACCGTCGCCTGATCAGCTCGGTGCGATCACGGCGAGCCCGTGCTTGCCCGCACCTTCGGCGAGTCGCGCGTCGAACGTCATGATCGATGTGACGTGCTGTCCGGCGGCGAGCTGCAGCGCAGTCGCAAGGTGGATCGCGTCGAGCGTTGCGACGGACGCGGGCGAGACCGACTCGGCTGCCGAGAGGATCGCATCATCCATCGGCACCAGTGACACGCCGGTCAGCCATGTCTCGATCTCCTCGCGGGCGATGCCCGTCCGAAGTCCCATGCGATGCAGCTCGATCGCGAGCAACCGGCTGGAGATGACAGCGTCGAACGCGGCCAGCGCAGCCCCAATGGCGGCGCCATCGGGCTCGTCGAGCACGACGCGCCCGAGCGCGCTCGTGTCGAGGTAGATGCCCGCCACGCTATGCCCGCTCGGCGCGACCTTCGGCCAGCAGCGCGTCCGTCGTGCCGGCCCGCGTCTGGCGTCGGGGCCGGCGTGCGATCAAGTCGGTCAAGCTAGCGTCGGGAACCGTGGCACCGCACTCGGCGGCGAGCGCGGAATATGCCTCCGGAACCCGCTCACCCGCCGGCGAGAGGCGCGCAACAACGCGACCGTGCTCTGTGACTTCGAGCGACGCCCCGCCTTTGACCCGTTCCAGATAGCGGCTCAGGTTCTGACGCAACTCGCGGACGCCAACGGTCGACATTGTGCGTCAACCGTAGCACATTTGCGTTCATCCCGTGCGTGCTCGAGGCCTGGGCCTCAAAGGCGCCGGTGACAGTGCTGCGCGCCCATGACGCCCAGCGCGGTGAGTCGCGCCCTTAGACTCACCGCTGTATGAACGTCGATTGGGTCATCCCCTGCCGCTACGTCGAAGTCCACGACAACCTCGGGACGCTGGTCGGCGCCGGCATCGACACCTTCTGGGTGCCCGAGCTTCCGGCCCCGCTGCAGCTCGTCTGCGCCATCCGCCTGACGGCGACCGCCGACGAGTTGGGGACAGACCACCAGCACCACAGCCGCACGGTCATCACCGGACCCGATGGCGAAGTCGTCGCCGACATCGGTGGCGAGTTCGGAATCGACACCGACAACGCGCGCGAGAACTGGCTCAACGGCTTCGTCCTCCCCATGGCCATCGCCTGGGAGACCACCGCGGCCGGCAGCTACCAGCTCGAGCACATCGTCGACGGGACGAGCAAGAGCATTGCCTTGCACGTGATCGTCGGCACGCCTAGCGCCAACGAGTAGCTGTCAGCGCACGGTGTAGGGGCCGGTGCTCACCGGGTGGTAGCCCTTCGCGCCGACCGCTTCTGCAAGGTCGCTGCGCCCGGGTTGGCCGGCCGCGATGCGCGTGAGCGCGTGGCGGAAGTCGTAGCGCGGGGTCCAGCCAAGCTCGTTGCGGGCGCGGGCGTTGTCGTAGACGCGCTCGATGGTGGGGAACATCCGCCAGCCGAGGCGGTCGTAGAGGGTTGCGTACTCGGGGACGTGGCGCGCGACGACGGCGGGGGCGTCTGTGGTGAGCTCGTTGAGATCCTCGCGCGTGAACGGCGTCGTGGCGCTGATGATGTAGCGACCGAAGCCGAGTGTGGGCGCTCGTTCGAGCGCGAGCTTGTGGGCGGCGATCGCATCCTCTAGATCGACGCGTCGATACAGCAGCTCGTTGGCCTTCAGGTTGGCGTCGTCGTAGGCGGCGCGCACCTCGTCGCGATCGTCGGACTCCGGGAAGAAGCGCGAGGTGCGCAGGATCAGGACGGGCAGGCCGTGGTCGCGGTGGACGAGCTCGCATAGGTCTTCCGCTGAGGTCTTGGTGACGCCGTAGACGTTGCGCGGGATCGGTGAGACGTCCTCGGTGATCCATGCGGCGGGCCCGCCGGGCTTTGGCGTGAGCGCCCGCCCAAACGCGCTGGTCGTGCTGGTGAAGACGAAGCGCGTGACGTTCGCGGCGGCGGATTCCTCCAGCAGGTTCAGCGTACCGGTGATGTTGGTGTCCACAAACTCTTGGCGGCTGTGGGAGCCGACGTGGGGCTTGTGGAGCGTGGCGGTGTGCAGGACGGCGTCGACGTCTTCGAGCGCGCGGCGCACGAGTGTGCGGTCGACGATCGAGCCGACGAGGTCCGTGAAGGCGCCGGGTAGGATGTCGAGGCCTACGACATCGGCGCCGTCTGCGCGCAGCACGCGCATAAGACCCTCGCCGAGGTGGCCCGAACTGCCGGTGACCAGGATGCGCATGGTCAAGGGGTAGCAGCTAGCCACGTGGATCGTCGCGTCGAGCTCTAAGGCTCCCGCAACAGCACGAACAGTCGCTTCAGCGACCCGCTGCCACCGCTGACGTTGCCGTTCATGAGTTGCGGAGCGCAATCACGACCAACCCAGCACCAAAGCTCAGTGAGCCAGTCCACTGGACCCACCGCGGCAGGCGGTTGACCGTATTGGCGTCGACCGCCGCGACGATGCCAAATAGAACTCCTGCCGACGCTACAAGACCAATCATGGGCACCTCTCACGATAAATCCGGCGGTAGAGACGAGCGCGTGTGAGCGCGGCGTCTATATCTGGGTCCTGACCTTCTTCAAAGCCGTCTAGGACCGCGCGAAAACTAGCCATCGCCTCGTCATGCCGTCCTGCCTTGTGGAGCCAATGTCCACGATCACCGAGCGCCATGGCTCTGATCACCCGCATGCAGAACTCGTCCTGTGCGTCGATCCCGGTGAGGACCTCATTGCACCCCGCAATGGCCTCATCGGTGTCCCCATCACGACCCAGAAGTTCCGCCCGCGAGAGGCGAGCACGCCCCACCGTCTCGCGCACCCGCTCGGCGACCTCGTCGCCGAAGCGGGCGATCAGACGGTCGTACATCGAAATCGCCCGGTCCTCTTGACCAAGATCGCACGCGAGCCTCACGGACAGCAACCACGCACCCGCGACCTCCGGCAAGCCTTTAGGCGGCGGGTCATCGGAGAAGCCGTCGATCACCTCGGCGACGATCTCGACCGCCTCTCCGTAGCGCTCCAGCGCTCGAAGACTCAGGCCCTTGCGATGGAGCGCGGCAACCACCTGAAGACGTAACCACGGGTCGTCCGATCCACGGGCGAGGTGGATGGCCTCGTCGTAAGCCACCAGCGCCTCCTCGTAACGCCCAACGCCGTGGAGAAGCCATCCTCTTGACGCCGCCGCTTCTGCTCCGTAGCGACGAAGTTCGCCGTCATACGAAGCGGAGATGTGCTCATTGAGTCGCGCAAACTCATCCAACGCTTCGTCAACACGACCCAGCTCGCCGAAGAAGCGCGCTCTGTGCAACAGAGCGTAGGCAAGGTCCTCTTTGTCGCCAGACTCGCCGCACTGCTCGATTGCACGCCGATACAGCATCTCGGCGTCTTCGTCACGGCCCTCGAGCTCGACAAGCAGGTTCCCGTACTCGACGAAGACGTCCGTGCGCCCCTTCTCCAGTGCCTCCTCGAAGATCTCCTCAGCCTCGTCGTAGCGGCCCATCTCGCCCAGCACCTCGCCCAGCGGGGCATACGCCTCCCCTTCCCCTGCCGCGATTGCTGCTCGCAGTGCCTGTAAGGCGTCCTCGGAGCGATCGAGCCCGGCGAACCCAAAGGCGAGCGAACTCCACGCCCCCTCGACACCGAGTTCCGCCGCTCGCCGCAGCTCGACGAGCGCGTCCTCCGTGTGTCCGTCCTCGTGCAAGAGTAGGCCGAGTTGGAGGTGGGCATGAGCCTCGCCGGCGCTTATCGCCTCACGGAACAAGGGCTCGGCCTCTGACCTGCGGCCCAGTTCTAGGAACAGCGTCCCGAGACCGGTCAGGCCGCGCTTATCGCCCTCCCGGGCAATCGCACGGTAGAGCGCAATCCCTTCGTCGAGGCGGTCGAGCTCGTGGGCGAGCAGGTCAGCGATGTTGAGGCGCGCTTCGAGATCGCCGAGGTCGGCCGCGCGCCCGTATGCCTCGACCGCCTCCACATACTCACCCCTATCGTGCAAGACCGCTCCCAGTTGGAACCACCCGTCGCGGCTACCAGCCTCCCCGGCCTCGCGATAGCCGGTAATCGCTAGACCGAGATCACCCTCAGAATGCGCCGCAACTGCAGCAGCTAGCGCAACTGCGGCGCGCGACCCTGCTTCCGTTCTCGGGTCTGGCGTCATGACCTCGACGGCCTTTCAGCGCCGAGGAATCGTGAAGACCGCGCTCTTGCCCCGCACAAAACCCGTGTCCACATCAGGGATGACGCGGACTTCGTACTTGCCGGGCTTGAGCACCCGTGCCGGGAAGCGGAACGTGCCGTAGCTCACCCGCTCATCCCCAACGCGTCCGGCCCCGCGACGGTAGAGCGACACCACGCTCCTCACCGCCGGCTGATGGCGACCTGCAACCACGTACCGATGGCGACGGGCGCGCTTGGCCTTGACGGTGACCGCCGGGGCGACCTTCAGCCTGGTGAGGTTGCGGGCGGCAAGCGTGATCGCACCCTCAGCAGTGACGCCATAGGCGACCGGGTGCTCGGCGAAGAGGTCGAACGTGTAAGCGCCCGCCGTGTCGGTTGCTGCCGCCATCCGGGCCAGGGGCCTGATGGGCCCGCTGAACGGATAGGCCTGCTCAGCCAGCGTCACAGCCAACCCGGGCTTGTTCGGGATCGTGCCTGAGATCGTGACGCGCGCGCCGTAGGTCGCTACCGCCGGGACCACCGTCGGCTTGGGCATCTTGATCAGAGACTCGGTGCGAAGCCCACCATCGACCGTGTCTTCACCGCCGACGCTCGTGGCCCTCGCAAACCAAACGTAGCCCATACCCGCGTCGAGCCCCGTCAGCGGGATGGCCACGTCGCCGTCAGCCGCCACCGAGTACGGCCCGAACCTGATTGTGCTGCCGCCAAGCACGGGGCTCGTCCAGGCCCCACCCACCACGGTGACCGACTGGCCGTGCGTCACGAGGTTCAGGTGCAGCGTCGCCGACTTGAAGGTTATGTCGCTCACCGTCCCGCCGACAATCTGTGGCCGTGCCAGCGTAGAGAACGACTCTAAGTCACAGGTCACGATCCAGTCGTCGTTCTCGACGACGGCAATCACGTAGTACTTGGTGTTGGTCTGAAGCCCCAGCACCTCCGCATCCAGCGGTACCTCACCGGCTCCCGGGACGAACGAGACTTCGGGCGTGCGCCCCCTGAGCTGATCGGGCTCGGTGCCATACGCGAAGTACCCGATCGTCGGCGTGTTGTTGGTCGTGATCTTCGCGTGAAACTTGGCCGTCGTCCCAGTGGCGTCGGTCGCGGCCAGCGTGGTGACAGCCGGCGCGGGGAGCTCCTCGGCCTGCGCCGCAAGTGGCTCGCTCAACACAACGGAGAGCATCACGGCGAACGCGACCACGGAGCGCTTCAAAGCGAACATTCGCGCGAGACTACACGAGTAGCCAGCAGCCGTCTCCACCATGCGCCGGGATGCTGACCGGCAGGCTCATTACGGCGCGGTGGGGGGGGGGGGGCCCCCCCCCGAACCGCGGGGGCGATGTGGTAAAAACCCATTA
>JBEVLC010000328.1:0-5491 GCA_040509415.1 Baekduia sp.
ACCCAGCACAACGGGGCCGTCGGCGGCGTCTGGGCACGCCACCACACCGCGCTCGCGGACTTCGTCGCGGCCCGCGCGCCGCACAGGGTCGTCGAGGTCGGCGGCGCGTCGGGCGCGCTGGCGCGGGAGTACGCGGCCCAGCACGACGTCGACTCGTGGACGGTCGTCGAGCCCAACCCCACGTTCACGCCGGAGCCTCCGATCCACCTGATCGCGGCCTACGTCGAGGAGGTCGACGGCGTCGTGGGCGAGGCTGACGCGGTCGTCCACAGCCACCTGCTCGAGCATCTCTACGAGCCGCGAGCGTTCCTGGCCGGGATACGCGGGCAGGCGCGACACGACGCGCCGATGCTGCTCTCGATTCCCGACCTCGCGTCGCTGCTGGCCCAGTCCGGCGCCAACGCGCTGAACTTCGAGCACACCTACTTCTTCGATATCCAGTTGTTGAGGTGGATGCTCCAGGACGCCGGGTACACGGTGGCCGAGCCGGAGCGCTTCGAGCACCACAGCTTCTTCCTCGAGGCCCGACCGGACGCCGAGCCAGGCGCCGCGGGGCCGCCACCCGATGCCAGCGACGGCGCCCGCGCCTTCCTGCAGTTCGTGGAGACGGCACGCGCCGACGCCCAGGAGCTGATCGCGCGGGCCGCGACGTTCGACGGGCCCGTCTACCTCTTCGGCGCGCACGTCTTCTCGCAGTTCCTGGTCGGCTGCGGCTTTCCGGCGGAGCGCGCCACGGCGGTGCTCGACAACGACCCGGCCAAGCAGGGCCTGCGGCTCTACGGGACGCCGCTGACCGTCCAGCCGCCTGCAGTGATCGCCGGCGCTGGCTCGGGCGTCGCCGTGATCGTGCGCGCCACGCACTACACCGCCGAGATCACCGAGCAGCTGCGCACGCTCGCGCCCGACGTGGAGATCTGGTGAGCGGCCCGCTGGTGTGCGTCATCGCCGCCGGGCGCGGCACGCGGATGGGCTTCGCCGACGGTGAGCTGCACAAGGCGCTCGCGCCGCTGAGCAACCGCGCGGTGCTCACCCACGTGCTCGAGAGCTTCCCGCCCGACGCGCGCTTCGTCATCGCCGTCGGCCACCGCGCCGACCAGGTGCGCGCCTATGTCGCGCTCGCCCATCCCGACCGCGACGTCACCTTCGTCACGGTGGACAACTACGACGGCCCGGGCTCCGGTCCGGGGCTCTCGGTGCTCACGTGCGCAGAAGCGCTCGGGTCCGACGAGCCGTTCGCGCTGGCCGCCGCCGATGGCATCGTCCACACGATGCCGCCGCTCGCCGGCGAGACGTGGATGGGCGCGAGCCTGGTCGACGACCCCACCTCGTACCTGACGCTGGAGACCGACGCCGACGGCGACGTGCGTGGCCTGCAGGAGCGGACCGGTCCATCGCGGCTGGCCTATAACGGCGTGGCGTGGATCGCAGAGCCCGCGACCTACTTCGCGGGCCTGCGACGCGGCGTCGACTCCGGCGAGCTGCAGGTCACCCAGGGCTTCCAGGCGCTGCTCGACGCGGGCGTGCGCGTCCGCAGCGAGCCTTGCGACTGGACCGACGCCGGCACGACCGAGACCTACGCGGCCGCGCGGGCCGCGTTTGCCGAGTACGACACCGCGGGCCGTGCGGCAATCGACGTCACCTACCTGCTGCCCGACCGCGTCGTGAAGTGGTTCCGTGATCCCGAGGGCGCCAACCGTCGCGCCGCGCGCGCCGCAGAGCTGACCGCCACGATCCCGCCGATCGTGCCGTCCCCGCCAGGCTGGCTGGCCTATGAGAAGGCGCACGGCTCGGTCCTCTGCGACCGCCTCGACGGCAACGAGGTGCTCGGCGTCCTGGACTGGGTCTCGACCGCCCTGTGGAGTAACCGGCCCGACGGCTCAGTCTTCCGCGGCGCGGCCCGTCGCTTCTACGGCGACAAGACGCTCGCGCGTCTGGGCGCCTACCTCGGCGACCGCGGCATCGCCGAGCCGCCGAGTGGCACCGAGATCAACGGCGTGCCGACCGCCACCGTCGCCGAGGCGCTGGAGCGCGAGCTCGACGGCATGGTCGACGCCGCGATCCCGACCGTCTTTCACGGCGACATGCACGAGGGCAACATCATCGCCGGCGACGGCGGCTACCGCCTCATCGACTGGCGCGACGAGTTCGGCGGTCTCGAAGATCGCGGCGACCAGCTCTACGACCTCGCCAAGCTGCTGCACTCGCTCGAGCTGCCGGAGTCGGTGATGCACGCGCGCACCTTCCGGCGCATCGACCACGCCGACGGCGCGCTGGCGATCGGCCACCCGGACACGGCGCTGCGCGCCGACGGCCGCCGCGCGCTCTGGGACTGGTGCGCCACGCGCGACTTCGATCTGCGCGCGATCGGGATCGTGGACGCCACGATCTGGATCAACATGGCCCCGCTCTATGACCGTGTGCTCGGCGACTACCTGTACGCCTTCGGACGCTGGCTGCTGGAGCAGCGCCGCCGCAACGGGGTCGATCCCGCCGCGGAGGCCGCGCTCATCCCTCAGTTGGGTGGAACACCAGCGAGCGGAGCGTGAGGAACGCGATCACGGCCAGCACCAGCACCGTGGCGACGTAGACCTCGTGCTCGGGCACGCCGAGCAGGTGCGGCAGCACCGCGGTCGACGTCGCCGTGATGGCGTACTGCGTCAGGACAGCTGGGATGTAGCGACGCAGCTGCGCTCCGCGCCCCAGTGCAAAGCCGTCGTCGGTGGAGAACACGAAGTGGCGCTGCAGCGTGAAGTTCAGCACCAGCGCCGTCGCGTAGGAGACGGGGATCGCGATCTGGATCGGCACGCCCAGCGGGCCTGAGACCAGCAGCGTCAGCACGATGTAGGTGAACGTCGAGAACGAGCCGCTGATGGCATAGCGGACGGTCTCCCACGAGATCAGCGAGAGCAGCGCCGATCGGCGATCGATCTTCACATCAACGCTCACCGCGATGACGGTACTGGCCGATCTCGATCTGCGCACGGGGTTCTGCCGGACGGTCAGGTACTGGTCGCGAGCGCCATGATGTCGAGAGCGGATCTTCGGCTCCGACCTGGCAGTGAACGGCGCCACTGTGGCGCCACGACCATGGGAGTCACGCCATGAAGTACATGATCCTGATCTACGACAACGCCCAGAGCCGCGAGCAGTTCCACAGCGAGGAGGGCGCCGCGCTGATGGCCGAGGTCAACGCGATCATGGCCGAGATCACCGAGTCCGGCGAGATGATCGGCGGTGAGGCGCTCGCTGACCCGTCGAACACCAAGACGATCCGGCTGCAGGGCGGCGTGCCAGTCGTCACCGACGGCCCGCTGGCCGAGGCCAAGGAGCACTTCGGTGGCTATCTGCTGGTCGAGTGCGAGACGCCCGAGCGTGCCGCCGAGATCGCGCGGCGCTGGCCCAGCGCGCGCTTCACCCCGCTGGAGGTGCGGCCGCTCATGAGCCCCGACGGAGCCGAGATGTGAGCACGGACGCCCGCGTCGAGGATCGGCTGCGCGCGCTCGCGCCGCAGGTCCTCGGCGCGCTCGTCCGCCGCCACGGGCAGTTCGACGCCTGTGAGGACGCCGTCCAGGAGGCGCTGATCGCCGCTGCCGCGCAGTGGCCGCAGGAGGGTGTCCCGGACAACCCGCGCGCATGGCTGCTCACGGTCGCCGGCCGGCGGCTGACCGACGCGTGGCGCAGCGACAGCGCGCGACGGGCGCGCGAGGACAGCGCGCTGGCGGCCGAGCCGGCTGATGCGCGCGTCGCGCCTGGGGCCGACCTCGAGCTCGAGGCGCTCGATGCCGACACCTCGCCTGACGAGGACGACACGCTGAGCCTCCTGCTGCACTGCTGCCATCCCGAGCTCTCGGCGCCGTCGCAGATCGCGCTCACCTTGCGCGCCGTCGGCGGCCTGACGACGGCGGAGATCGCCAGCGCGTTCCTGGTGCCCGAGGCGACCATGGCCCAGCGCATCAGCCGCGCCAAGGCCCGGATCCGGGCGACTGGCACGGTCTTTGCGCTGGGGCCGGGCCATGACCGCGAGGAGCGGTTGCGGACCGTGCTCCACGTCTTGTATCTGGTCTTCAACGAGGGCTACACCGCCAGCTCGGGACAGGAGCTCGCGCGCACGGACCTGACCGCCGAGGCGATCCGGCTGACGCGCGCGGTCCGCGGGCTGCTGCCCGACGACGGCGAGGTCGAGGGCCTGCTCGCGCTGATGCTGCTGACCGACGCGCGGCGCGCGGCGCGCACGGCTGCCGACGGGTCGCTCGTACCGCTGGCCGAGCAGGATCGCGGCCGCTGGAACGCTCAAGAGATCGCCGAGGGCGTCGCGTTGATCACCGACGCGCTGGCCCGCGCGCCGCTCGGGCCCTACCAAGTGCAGGCCGCGATCGCCGCCGTGCATGCCGAGGCGGCCGAGGCCAGCGAGACCGACTGGCCGCAGATCGTCGCGCTCTACCGCGTGCTGGAGCGCATCGCGCCCAACCCGATGGTGACGCTCAACCACGCGGTGGCGGTCGCGATGGTCGACGGCCCGCAGGCGGGACTCGCCCTGCTGGCCACGCTCGACGGCGCGCTCGCCGAGAGCCACCGGCTTGTCGCGGTCCGCGCCCACCTGCTCGAACTCGCGGGCGATGAGGACGCCGCGCGCGACGCCTACCGCGAGGCCGCGCGCCGGACGACGAGCCTGCCCGAGCGGCGGCACCTCGAAGGTCGGGCGGCAAAGGTGGTTTGAGGAGGTTTGGCGGCCGTCGTTCACCGTGCGTGCCGCTCCATCGACCATCGTTCGCCATGGAGTCACGCCTCGAAGGCATGACCTCCTCCCCGCACCTTGCTCCTTCGCGCCCTTCGCAGCCGCGCTTCTACGTCGGCGGTCGCGCGGCCTCCCTCGCGCTCCTGCGCACCCGCATCGCTCAGCTGCCTGGTCTGTCGGTCCTCGACGAGGCGGCTCGCACGGGTGGGCGCCGCGGGGAAGCCCGCGTGCTCATCGACGTGCGCGGCACGGGCCTGTCGGGCTATGAGATCGGCCGCCGGATGCGCCGCTTCTCCGGTGTCCCGCTGGAGTTCTGCCGTGAGCACCGATTGCTCGTCGTCTTCGATCCCGACGAGGAGATCGGCGATCACGGAGAGCGGCTCCTGTTCGCGCTGAGCCACGCCTGCCACCGATCGGCCGATGCGGTTTCCCCTGGGGTCTAAGGTAGAGGGATGAACTCCTCCGGAACGCGCACGCAGATCCTCCGCCAGATGGAGACGGTCTCGCAGCGGCTGGACTCCCCGAAGCTCAACTCCCAGCAGCGGATGGCGCTGCTGCGCCGCCAGGCCGAGTTGGGCGACCTGCGTGACGCCCTGGCCGAGCGCGCGCGACGCGCCGCGGCGCCGACGAGGTAGTCGCCGTCATGGCTCCTCGGGAGCCGAGCATGGTGGAGCTGAGCGCTGCGGCTAGCCACACGGCCAGCCGCGTCGCGCTCTATCAGCAGAAGCTGTACGCGGGCCGGGGCGACGAGCGCCG
>JBEVLC010000329.1:0-22125 GCA_040509415.1 Baekduia sp.
GCGCCCCCGCGCGCGCGCCACCCCGCCCCCCCCCCGCGCGCCCCCGCGGCCCGCCCCCCCCCCGCGGCCGGGCCCCCCGCCGAGGCCCTCCCGCAGGTCTTCGCCGCGATCGGCCACCACCCCAACAAGGCGACGGGCTTCGATGACGGCCACCTCGCCGAGTTGCAGGCGCTCGCCGCCCACGAGCGCTGCCGGGCCATCGGCGAGACCGGCCTGGACTTCTTTCGCGACTACGCGCCGCGGGCTGACCAGGAGCGCGCCTTCCACGCCCAGATCCAGCTGGCGCGCGACACGGGCAAGCCGCTGGTCATCCACACCCGGGCGGCCGAGGACGACACGATCGCCACCCTGCGCTCGCGGGCCGACGGCGTCGACGTGATCCTGCACTGCTTCTCGATGCCCGACCGGCTCGACGAGTGCCTGGCCGAGGGCTGGTGGATCTCCTTCGCGGGCAACGTCACCTACCCCAAGAACGAGGACTTGGCAGCCGCCGCCGCGCGCGTGCCCGACGACAAGCTGCTGGTGGAGACCGACGCGCCGTACCTCACGCCGCAGCCGATGCGCAAGGAGCGCAACCAGCCGGCCTACGTCACCGAGACCGCCCAGTTCGTCGCCGAGCAGCGCGGCCAGACCTACACGGAGCTCGAGGCGATCGTCGAGCGCAACGCGGCCACGCTGTTTCAGTGGTGACCGACCAACCGCCAACAGACCTCTCGGCGCAGCCGAGCCTGCGCCGCATGCGCGCCTTCGGCGTGCGGCCCAAGCGCGACCTCGGCCAGAACTTCCTGATCGACTCCAACATCTTGGGGGTCATCGAGCGGGCGGCGGAGCTGACGTCCGAGGACGTCGCGCTGGAGATCGGCGGCGGGCTCGGCGTCCTGTCAGAGCATCTCGCGCAGCGCACCGCGCACACGCACGTCGTCGAGGTCGACCGCTCGCTAGAGCCCGCGCTGCGCGACGCGCTCGCGCCGCATCCCAACACGACGCTGCACCTCGGCGACGCGCTGGCGCTCGACCTCGCCGCGCTCGATCCCGTGCCGACCAAGGTGGTGGCCAACCTGCCCTACGGGATCGCGGCGACCGCGATCCTGCGCACGGTCTTCGAGCTGCCGTCGGTCACGCGCTGGGTCGCGATGGTGCAGAAGGAGGTGGGGGAGCGCTTCGCCGCCGATGCAGGGACGTCGGCCTACGGTGTGCCGAGCGTCCTGGCCCAGCTCGCCTGCGACGTCCGCGTCCACCGTTCGGTCGCGCGCACCGTCTTTCACCCGGTCCCCAACGTCGACTCGGTGCTCGTCGTGCTGCAGCGCACCGGCGACGCGCCGTCGCCTGCGCTGCGCTCGCTCGTCCACGGCGCGTTCGCGCACCGCCGCAAGACGCTCCCCAAGTCCCTGCAGCTCCACACCGGCGACAAGGCGCTCGGCGACCGCGCCCGCGTGGCGCTGGCTGAGCTTGGCTTGCCCGAGGATGCACGTGCCGAGCGGCTGACCCCCGAGCAGTTCCGCGCGCTGGGGGCGCGGATCGCGCCATGAGGCTCGAGACCCGCGCGCCCGGCAAGATCAACGTCTGTCTTTTCCTCGGGCCGACCCGCGCCGACGGTCGCCACGAGCTGGTGTCGATCATGCAGTCGGTCACGCTCGCTGACCGGCTGCGCTTGGAGGACGGTGACGGCGCCGACGCCGTCGACTGCCCCGGCGTCGACGGCGTCAACCTCGTCGCGACCGCGATCGCCGCCTTCCGTGCGAGCACCGGCTGGCGGGATGACCCGGTGCGCATCAGCATCGACAAACGGATCCCCGTCGCGGCCGGCATGGCCGGCGGCTCGGCCGACGCGGGTGCCGCGCTGCGGCTGCTGGCCCGCGCGTCGGGGATCGAGGACCGCGACCTGCTGCTCGAGATCGCCACCGGCCTCGGGGCCGACGTGCCCGCCCAGGTCAAGCCCGGGCGCGTGCTGGCCACCGGCGCCGGTGAGCAGATCGAGCGGGTGCCCGGCGTCCCGCGCTACGGCGTCCTGGTCGTGCCCTCCGCCGGCGCGCTGCTGACCGCCGACGTCTTCCGCGAGGCCGATCGCCTACGCCTTCCACGCGACGATGCCGGCCTCGCTGCGGCGCTGGACGCCGTTCGCGACGGCCTGCCCGACCTGCCCGACGAGCTGTGCGTCAACGAGCTGCAGCCCGCCGCGCTCTCGTTGCGCCCCGAGCTCACCGAGACGCTCGCGCGCGTCCGCGACGCGGGTGCCGACGTCGCGATGGTCAGCGGCAGCGGCCCGACCGTCCTGGGCCTCTTTCACAACGTCAAGGCCGCCAAGGCCGCGCGCGAGCACTTCCCGGGCTCGAAGGTCGCCAAGCCGATCGGCCCGCACGGTGGCGAGGTTCTCGCCGCATGAAGCCGGCACCGCTCATCGGCGCGGTCCTCCTGGCCGCGTTCCTGGTCATCCGCCGGCGCAAGCTCGAGCCGACGCTGCTGATCGGCGGCGCCATCGCTGTCGTCGGCTTGCTCGTCTACGGCAGCGGACTCGTCGAGCTGCCCGACTTCAAGAAGATCGTCGAGCACGCCGGCAACACGCTCGGCCAATGGACCTATCTCGTCGTCGGCGTGATGGCGTTCTTCGAGACCGGCGCGTTCGTGGGGCTGATTGCTCCCGGCGAGACGTTCTTGATCTTCGGCGGCGTTGTCGCCGGTCAGGGGACGATCTCGCTGGTCACGCTGATCGCGATCGTCTGGACGTGCGCGGTCCTCGGCGACCTCGCGAGCTTCTACGCGGGGCGGCGGCTCGGCCGCGCGTTCCTGATCAAGCACGGCTCGAAGGTGCAGATCACCGAGGAGCGCGTGCATCAGGTCGAGGGCTTCTTCGACCGCCATGGCGGTAAGGCGATCTTCCTCGGCCGCTTCGTCGGGCTGGTGCGCGCGGTCAACCCGTTCCTGGCGGGATCGTCCGGGATGCCGCTCAAGCGCTTCCTGCCCTACGACATCATCGGCGCCGGCGCCTGGGCGACGATGCTGCTGGTCCTCGGCTACGTCTTCTGGCAGAGCTTCGATCGCGTCCTGCACTACGCCGAGCAGGGGACGCTCGCGCTCGGGGCGACGATCGTCGTCATCGCCGGTGGCATCTGGCTCTACCGCCACTTCCGCCATGAGGAGCACCGCGACGCCGCGGTGGCGTGGCTCGACAAGCAGCTGGACCGCCCGGCGCTGCGGCCGTTGGCGGGCGTCCTGCGTCCGATCGGGCGCTGGGCCCGGGGCCCGCTGAAGTTCTTCTGGAACCGGATCACGCCCGGCGAGCTCGGCCTGGAGCTGACGACGCTGCTGGCGATCGCCGCCGTCGGCTCGTTCGCGTTCGCCGCCAACGCGATCACGTTGCACGAGCAGGCGCTGATCACCGGCGACAGCACCGCGTTCACCTGGGCCGACAAGATCCGGACCGGCACGCTCGACGACATCGCGCGCGCCGTCACGCACCTCGGCAGCTTCTCCGTCGTCGCCGCGGCCACCGCGCTGGCCGTCGTCGTCCTGCTGATGCGCCGGCGGATCACCGAGTCGGTGACGCTCGTCAGCGCCCTCGCGCTCACGTGGGCTGCTGTCCACATCGCCAAGGCCGCCATCGACCGGCCGCGCCCCGACGATGCGCTCGTCGACACCGCCGGCCAGAGCTATCCGTCGGGGCACGCGGCCTACGCGTTCGCATGGGTCGCGATCGCGTTCGTCCTCACCCGCACGCTGCCCGGTCTCGCGCGGACGACAGCGGCGATCGTCGCCGGGATCGTGCTCGCGGTCATCATCGGGCTGACGCGCGTCTATCTGCGCGCGCACTACCTCTCCGACGTCGTCGGCGGGGCCGGCCTGGCCGCCGCGATCTTCGCCTTGGCGGGCATGGTCGGGCTGGTCGTCGTCCACCTTCGGCAGAATGGACGCCGTCCGTGAGCAACATCGAGATCACCTATCTCGTCGGGGCGTGCTGCACCGTCTTCGCCCTCGCCGCCTACGTGGCGTTCATCCTCGTCCCCGCCTGGACGGCGTACTCGCGCGTCTGGCAGCGCATGGCCGCCGCCGTTCTCAGCCTCTACGTCCTGGCCGCGTTCGTCGGCGTCGGTGTGGCGGGTGGGGCGGCGATCGTCTGGTTCTGGGACCGCATCGGGGTCTGACGGTGGGCGGGTCCGCTCCCTGACGCCCTGCCACTTCGGTGGCGCTCGGCGTGCAGGGATGTTGCGAGTTGGTTCGGGCCCGTAAACTCTGCGCCATGTCCAGCCCGGCTCCGAGGACGCCGGCCGGAATCGACCTCGAGGCCCTGGATGCCGTCACCGACGCTGTCGAGTCCGGTGCGGGCCTCCCCGAGGTGATCCGCGCGTCCGCTCGCGCGCTTGACGACGCGAGCCTGGCGCTGACCGATCGGTCCGGCGCGGTTCTCGCCGTGGCGGCGCGGTCGCCCGCCGACGAGCGCGGGCTGATGGGTGACGCCGCTGGCGTCGAGCTTCACGACCTCCGTGTCGCCGACGAGCAGGTCGGCCAGCTGCGGGTGCGGTCGCGCTCCGACGGCGATCCGCCGTCCCCGATGGTCCTGCGGCTGATCCTGACGCTCGTCGCCTCCGAGGTGCAGCGCCTGCGCGCGCCTGCCCGCGCCTCCGAGCTGGCCGTCGCCGAGTTCCTGCACGACCTCCTCGGGCGCCGCGTCGTCGCGTCCGACGAGATCGTGGCGCGCGCGGGGGAGATCGGCGTCGACCTCAGCGCCGGCGCGGCCGTCGTCGTCGTGCGCGCGCAGCTCCACGTGCCCACTGAGGAGGGCTGGCGCGAGCGCGTCGTCACCGTCGCCGAGCGCGGCGCCCGCGCCGCGGTGCCGACCGCCGTCGCAGCCTCCTCGGGGCGGGCGGGGGCCGAGCTCACCGGGTCCGAGGTCGTAGTCCTTGTGCCCAGCGACGACGCCTCCGCCGCCGAGCGCGTCGCCGAGGGCGTGCTGCGCGAGCTCGGCGCCTCGCTGCCCGGCCACAGCTTCGCGCTGGGGAGCAGCCGCTTCGCCGCCGACCCGGCCGACCTCCCGCGTGCCGGCAACGAGGCGCTGCTGGCCGCCAACGTCGCCGAGGGCGACGCCACCGCCGAAGAGGGCCCGCGCGTCATGGCCTTCGATGACACCGGCGCCTACCGGCTGCTGCTGTCGGCGATGAGCGAGGATCCCGCCGAGCTGCAGCGCTTCTACGCCGAGACGATCGAGCCGCTCGTCGCCTACGACGAGCAGTACGAGACCGACCTCGTCGTCACCGTCGAGGCGTTCCTCGACGCCGACGGCAACGTCGCCGGCACCGCTCAGCGGCTCTTCACCCACCGCCACACGATCCGCTATCGGCTCGAGCGGGTGCGCGAGCTGTCGGGACTTGACGTCGGCTCCACCGACGGCCGCGAGAAGCTCAGCCTCGGGCTGAAGGCGATGCGGGTTCTCGGGATCGCCGCGCGGGGTGGGCCGGCCAGCGAACAAGGGGCCGGCGGAGGCCGCGTACCGCGGCGCAGCTGAAGGGTTGGCGAGGTTTGCGCGGGTTGGGCCTAGCGCCTACGCGCCAAGTCTGAGAGGCTATTGCGCACAGATAGGCCAGAACGGCTGAAGTCCCCGGAATTCCGAGCGGACATGGGGTGCAGACCCCACTTGAGAACTGGGTGCCGGACGCCGAAACCTAGGTGTGTGAGGGAGCATGTCCCCTCTCTCACCCTCCCTCTGATGAAGCATCGCACCCACGATCACCTCTTCGCCGCCGCCGGTCTCACGGCTGCGCTCTCGCTGATCGGCACCGGCGCCACGGTCCTGAAGGGCTCGGTCTTCCACTTCGACCATTGGCCATTGGTCGCCGGCGACACGCCTCGCAGCCTCGACCTTCCCACGGCGCCGATCGCCCAAGTGGCGGAGGCGACGCAGAGCGTGCGCCAGGCGCTGCTGGCCGTCGCGACGAGCGTCGGCGGCACCGCGGCCTTGCTGCCGGTCCTCGTCGGGCCGTCGGGCATCGCCGCGATCGGCATCACGGTCCCCGTGCGCGCCTTGGCCGGCGGCGAGACGGCCGACGGCACGAGCGCCGGGTCTGGCAGCCCCGCCGGCACGGTCGCCGGCGCCACCCGCGACGGCTTCGGCTTCTCGCTTGGCTCGGCGCCGAGCGGCTCGATCGACGGCACGCGCGACCCCGCCACCTCGACCGGCGCCACCGGCAGCATCCGCGTCGGCTCCGGCGTGGACACCGACGGCGACGGCATCCCGGATGCGTGGGAGAGCGACCACGGCGCCCCCGTCGCGCCGGCCACCCCCACCACCACGGGCAGCAACCCCGACCGTCGCGACACGACCACGCCCTCGGCCTTCACCGCCGATCCGCCGACCGCTCCGGAGCCCGCCGCACCGGTTCCCCCGGTGCCGACGCCGACCCCGCCGGTCGAGCCGACGCCCGTCCCGACCGACCCGGACCCGACCGAGACCCCGGCGCCGACCGAGGACCCGACGCCGACCGAGCCCGCACCCTCGTCAGATCCGGCGCCCGCCGACCCGGCGCCGTCGTCGGATCCGACACCGCCGGTTGATCCCGCGCCGCCTGCTGATCCGGCTCCGCCTGCTGATCCGGCCCCGCCGGCCGATCCCGCGCCTGCGGATCCCGCGCCGCCTGCGGATCCGGCCCCGCCGGCCGACCCGGCTCCCGCCGATCCCGCGCCGCCGGCCGATCCGCCCCCGGCTGCTGATCCGGCTCCGGCCGACCCGGCCCCGGCAGCCGACCCGGCAGCGGCAGCGCCCGCAGCCGAGAGCACCCCGGCCGCGGCCAACGCCGCGATCCCCTCCAGCGCGCAGTAATTCCTCGCTAGCGGAGGCGTCGCCGCGACGTACCGGCCATAGGATCTCGGTCCATGCGGATCGGGATCATCACCGGCTCGGGCACCTACGCGCTGCCGGACTTCGCCGGGGCACGCGCCGTCGAGGTCGCGACCGAGTTTGGGCCGGCGACGATCACCGAGGGGCGCTTCGCCGGCGTCGACGTCCTGCACGTCTCGCGCCATCTCGCCGGTCACCCGCGACTGTCGCACCAGGTCACCCACCAGGCCAACATCGCCGCCCTGCGCGATCGCGGCGCCGACGCGATCCTCGCCGTCACGGTCTGCGGCGCGGTCGACCCGACGGTCGGCCTCGGCTCGCTGATCGTCTTCGACGACCTGCACTTCCTCGTCAACCGCCTGGCCGACGGCTCGATCTGCACGCTGCACACCGAGCCCGGCCGCGCCGGCCGGGGCCACTGGATCTTCGAGCAGCCCTTCCACGCCGGGCTGCGCGCCGCGCTCCTGGCCGGGGCCGCTGAGGCGGGCCTCGAGGCGCGCGACGGTGGGTGCTACGGCCACGTCGACGGCCCGCGCTTCAACACCAAGGCCGAGATCCGGACGCTGGCCGCCGCAGGCGTGACGGCGGTCAGCCAGACGGCGGGACCGGAGACGGTGCTGGCCGGTGAGGCGGAGATCCCGTTCGCGCTGCTTGGGTACGCGACCGACTACGCCAACGGCGTGATCGACGAGGTGGCGCCGGTGGAGGACCTGGTGCGCCTCGTCGAGGCCAGCCCGAAGGCGTTCGCCGCGACGCTCGCCGCCGCGCTGCCGCACGTCGCCCGCGCGGAGCTGACGCCGGTGGGCTCGCATTTCCGCTTTGACTGAACCCACGCCGCTCGCGGTTGTCCTCGACGCGCTCGCCGCGCCGATCGAGCCGGCGCTGCGCGCGTGGCTGGGCCCCGGCGCCGACGACGCGCTGCAGGCCGCGCTGCGTGAGCACGCGCTGGCCTGGGCGCGCGCGGCCGGCGAGGGCGCCGAGCCGCTGCAGCTCGTGACGGCCGCCGAGCTGCCTGATGCCGTCGCGGGCCACGACGGGCCCGTCGTGCTCGTCGCGCCCGACGTCCCCGCGCTTGCGCCCGTCCACCTCGCCGCCGTCCGCGACGACCTCGCCGACGGCGTCCTGCTCAGCAGCGCCGCGACCGGCGATGGCACGCCGTTCCTGATCGCGCTCTCGCACCCGGAACCAGAGTTGCTCGCGCTCGTCGGCGCCTCCTTCAACGACGTCCTGAGCACCGCGGCACGGCTCGGCGGCACGCTGGGCATGCTGCGCGCCGAGCGGCGCCTCTCCTCGGTCGGCGACGCCCGCGCCCTGCAGGTCGATCCGCTCACCCCGCACGACCTCCGCGCGCTGCTGACGCCCGCGAGCTGAGCTGGGGAGCAGGGATTCGAACCCCGACTAGATCGGCCAAAGCGACCTGTGCTGCCATTACACCACTCCCCAGTGCATAGGCCCTTCATCTTCCATTGTGCCGCACCGTGACCCCTCCCTCTAGCCTTCCGCCCCGTGACCTCCTTCACCGCCGTCGTGATGGCCGCCGGACAGGGGACGCGGATGCGCTCCGCGACACCCAAGGTCTTGCATGAGATCTGCGGCAGGCCGATGGTCGCGTGGCCGGTGATCGCCGCGCAGGAGGCCGGAGCGGAGCGCGTCGTGGTCGTGTCCTCGCCGAACGTGGATCTCACCGGCGCACTGCCGGACGGCACGCGCACGGCGACGCAGCCGGTCCCTGATGGCACCGGCGGCGCAGTGCTCGCCGCGCTGCCCGACACGGCGCCCGGCGTCCCGGTCGTCGTCCTGTCGGGCGACGTGCCGCTGGTGTCCTCGCAGGCGATCCAGGAGCTCGTCGACGCTCACGTCGCCTCCGGCGCCGCCGCCACCATGGCGACGACCATCCTCGAGGACGCCACCGGCTACGGCCGCGTCGTGCGTGATCCGGCGACCGGCCACGTCGAGCGCGTCGTCGAGACCAAGGCGCCCGGCGACGCGACCCCCGAGGAGCTGCAGATCGGCGAGATCAACACGGGGATCTTCTGCTTCGACCAGGGCGCGCTCGCCGAGGCGCTCCCGCGCGTCGGCACCGACAACGCCCAGGGCGAGAAGTACCTGCCGGAGGTCCTCACGCTCCTGCGCGACGGTGGCAAGGTCGTCGCCGCCCATGTCGTCGACGATCACGCGCTCGTGCTCGGCATCAACGACCGCGTCGCGCTCGCCGACGTCACGGCGCTCGCCCAGCGCCGGATCCTCGAGGACCACATGCGCGCCGGGGTGACGATCATCGACCCGGCCTCGACGCGCATCGACGCGGGCATTGCGATCGGCCAGGACACGACCATCGAGCCCGGCACGTCGATCAAGGGCGCCACCACGATCGGCGCGCGCTGCTCGATCAAGTGCTCCTACATCGACGGCGCGACGATCGAGGACGGCGTCTCGGTCGGCCCGTTCGCCTACCTGCGACCTGGCACCCGCTTGCGCGCCGGCTCCAAGGCCGGCACCTTCGTCGAGATCAAGAACTCCGACATCGGCGAGGGCACGAAGGTCCCGCACCTGAGCTACATCGGCGACGCCGACGTCGGTCCCGACACCAACCTCGGGGCGGCGACGATCACCGCCAACTACGACAGCAAGTCCAAGACCAAGTCGCGGACCACGATTGGGGCCGGGGTCAAGACCTCGGTGGACACGACGCTCGTCTCACCGGTGTCGCTCGGCGACGGCGCCTACACTGCCGCGGGGTCGGTCGTCACGCAGGACGTGCCGGCCCGTGCGCTCGCCGTTGCGCGTGCGCGCCAGCGCAACGTCGAGGGCTATGCGGACCGCTAGCAGGAGAGAAGGACCGGGACATCAGGTGAGCACCAGCATCCAGTTGCCGCTCAAGGCGTCGGCCCAGCCGATTACCATGGTCGATGACGTGAGCACCCCGCGGACGATGCCCGTGGCCACGAGCCTCCCGATCGACTACGACAAGCGGCTGATGCTGTTCTCGGGGCGCGCGAACCCCGAGCTCGCGGCCAAGATCGGGTCGAAGCTCGGCGTGGACCTCGGGCCGATCACCCTCAAGACCTTCAAGAGCGGCGAGGTCTACTGCCGCTATGAGGAATCGATCCGCGGCGCGGACGTCTTCCTGATCCAGCCGATGTGCAGCAACCCCGAGATGGGCCTCAGCGCCAACGACGCGCTGATGGAGCTGCTGGTCATGATCGACGCCGCGATCGGCGCGAGCGCCCACCGCGTCATCGCCGTCACGCCCTGGTACGGCTACAGCCGCCAGGACAAGAAGAGCGCCCCGCGCGAGCCGATCAGCGCGCGCCTGGTCGCCCGCATGATCGAGGCGGCTGGTGCCGACCGGGTCCTGACGATGGACCTCCACGCCGGTCAGGTGCAGGGCTTCTTCAACATCCCGGTCGACCACATGACCGCGCTGATGATGCTCACCCAGCACTTCGACGACATGCAGCTCAACGATCTGGTCGTCGTCGCGCCGGACGCCGGGCGCGTCAAGCTCAACAAGAAGTTCGCGTCCAAGATCGGTGCCGAGCTGGCGATCCTCGACAAGGAGCGTCCGGCCCAGCAGGTTGCCGAGATCGGCTACGTGATCGGCGACGTCAAGGGCAAGACCGCGGTGATCGTCGACGACATGATCGACACGGCGGGCACGCTGAAGGCCGCGGCGCACACGGTCCGTGACGAAGGCGCCGCGCGCGTCTTCGCGGCGGCGACGCATCCCGTGTTCAGCGGCAACGCCTATGAGAACCTCGAGGCCGCGGGCTTCGAGAAGATCGTCGTCACCGACACGATCCCGCTGCGGCCCGGGGCGCCCGAGAACATCCAGGTGCTCTCTTGCGCCGACCTGCTGACGGACTCGATCCGCCGGATCTTCACCGACGACTCGGTGTCGGAAGTCTTCGGCGGCGAGAACCAGCTGTTCTGAGGATCTGCTGACCTCCACCGCCGCCGCCCTGCTGCAGGACCGGCTCGGCCTCTCCGACGACGAGCTGCTGGCGGTCCTCGACGCCGACCCGCTCAGCGTCCTCGGCGGCGAGCTCGACCACAAGCCGCAGCTGCCGATCCTGCTCACGCTGACCGAGGAGGCCGCGGAGCGCGCCGGCCCGGAGGTCCTCAAGCGCTGGGTCCGCGCTGCCGGCCGCCACGGTCGGCCGATCGATCTGCTGCTCGCCCAGGACTTCGGCGCGTTCGAGGACGCGCTCGACGACCTGCGCGATCGAGGGTTCGTCGTCCGCGCTTCGCGCTGATCGAGCGCCGAGCTCGACGACCTGCGCGATCGAGGGTTCGTCGTCCGCGCGGCGCGTTAGCGCACGACCGCGGCGGCCTGCGACTTCTCCTGGCGCTTCTCGCCGGGCCACACGCCGAAGAGGTGGTCCCAGCCCTTGGCGCCGGCGCGGTCGACCGCGGCGCGGGTCACCTTGAAGGTCACGCCCTGCACCGCGGCGGCGGCCATCACCTTCGGCCAGCCGGCCTCCCGCGTGGTCGGCTTCGGTGGCTCCTCGTTGTCGAAGAGTCCCCAGACGACGTCAAACAGCTTCTTCGATAGCAGGCCGGCGAAGATCCCCAGCACGATCCCGAACGGCTTGTACAAGAGCTTCATGGTCGCAACGTACCCGAGCGCGCGTACTGGGACGCCTGGCCATAACTGCCGGAACGGCGATGGAGATTTCGACCACGTGTCCGATGAAATGGGGTAGGACTCGGTGCACGATTCAGCAACCGAGCGACAGGTGGGAGGCGCGGTGGACGATCAGCATCCAGACCGGCACGACGACCCGCCCGGCGAGGGCCTCGCCGACGAACTGCTGCGCCGCGCCCTGCTGGACCCTGAGGATGCCGCCGCGGTTGCGCTGAAGGTCCGCGGCCTCGCGCTCTGCGAGGAGCTCACGGTCATCTTCCACGGGCGCCGCGACCTCGGCACGATCCAGACCTATGTCGCCAACGGCGGCCACGGCGAGGGGGAGCGGTTGGGCGCTCGCGACCTCCTGCGCGTCCCGGTCGACCTCGACCTCGGGGAGGCCTGCAGCCGGGAGGAGGCGCTGGAGGCCTATAAGGAGCAGGCGCAGACGTTGCGCGACGCGCTCCAGGCCGCCGACACCGTCCTGGCGATCTGGGAGGGCCCGCTGCGCGACGTCGCAGAGTCGGGCGTGATGCTGGTGCGCTCGGTCGACCTCGACATCCCGTTGCCGGCCCATCGCCTGATGCCGGTCGCGCTCGTCGCGCCCGAGCGCCACCTCACGATCGTCCCGGTCTGCGGCGCCCGCACGCTCTCTGACGGCCTGCCGCCGATGGGCATCGCCTGCGCCCAGCAGGACGTCGCCCACGTCTACCCGCTGCCCGACGATCCCGAGGCGGCGCTGGAGGACTTCGTCGCCCGCGCCGCCGAGCACGCTCGCAGCATGGTCGATCGGCTGGAGGCCCAGGAGCGCAGCGTCCAGCGCTTCCTGGAGATCAACGGGCCCGACGACTTCCCTGCGACGGGCTAGTGGGCGAGCCGATTAGGGTGCGGGCGCAGTGCTCGCTCGCCGTCCCAGCCGCCGCCTGGTCGCCATCGCCGTCCCCGTCACGCTCGTCGTGCTGGCCGTCGGGTTCTTCTCAGCGCGCTTCCTGACGACCGAGAACCGCGAGCGCGACGCGATCTTCACCCTGCTCCAGCGCGAGGCCGCCGGCGATGAGCGTGGCGTCCTGGCGCAGCTGCGCGGCTGCGACGCGGCCTGCGCCGCCAAGGTCCGCGCGTTCCTGCCGAAGGTCACCGGCGCCGGCTCGGTGAAGATCGCGCGCCTGGACTCCGGCACGTCCTACACGCTGGGCACCAGCACGGGCACGTCGCGGGTGGTCTGGGTGCATGGCGTCGACAGCCGTCCGATCGTGCAGTGCGTGACCGTCAGACGCCACGGCGGGCCGCTGACCGGACGCTCCGTTAGCCTGCTGAGACTCAGCGCGCCGCTGGCCGACAACGAGGACTCCTGCTGACCGCAGGGGCGTTCCGTTCGTAGGACCGCATCGCGCACCAGCCCCTGGTGTTCCCCCTCCCCGAGATGCTTCGACGCTGCCTTCTGCTGTCCCTCCTCGCCGTGCTCGCGCTGCCGACCGCCGCCCTGGCCCAGAGCCCGAGCGCCAACGCCGCCCAGGCCGACGGCCTCCTGACCAAGACCCTCTACAAGGGCGGTGCCTCCGGGCGCTACCTGATGGGCGGTCAGTGGTATTACCGCGCTGACACGGCCGGCAACGGCGCCGTGTCGGTCTTCGCCGGCAACCCATCCACCGTGGGCTGGACGCCGGTCAGCGTCCCCAACGCCTGGAACGCCAAGGACTTCTCCGACGCGTCCTTCGCCGGCGGCGTCGGCTGGTACCGCAAGAGCTTCCACCTGCCGAGCGCCGCCAAGCGGCTGTCCTGGGTCGTGCGCTTCGAGTCGGTCAACTACCGCTCCAGGGTCTACCTCAACGGCAAGCTGATCGGCAAGAACACCGGCGCCTACCTGCCGTTCGAGATCCGCCTGCCCGCCGGGCTGCTCAAGCGCGGCGCCACGAACCTGCTGGCGATTCGCGTCGACAGCCGCCGCTTCCCGACCGACTTCCCGCCCTCGGGCCTGTCGGCGACCGGCGTGCCGACGGGCGGCTGGTGGAACTACGGCGGCCTGCTGCGCGAGGTCTACCTGCGCAAGATCGATCGCGCGGACTTCAACACCGTGGCGGTGCTGCCCGACCTGCCGTGCGGCAGCTGCGACGCCCACGTCACCTACAAGACGACCCTGCGCAATTACGGCGACAAGGCGCAGCGGATGCGCGTCACCGCGCGTCTGGGCGCGCGCAAGGTCGTGCTCGGGACGGCGTCGGTGGGCGCCAAGAAGTTCGCGACGTTCACCAAGCGCATCGCCGTCAAGAACCCCAAGACGTGGTCGCCGACCCGCCCGTACCTCTACAACACGTCCTTGACCGTCAGCGACGGCAAGAAGACGCTGCAGACCTACCACGTGCAGACGGGCATCCGGTCGATCAAGGTCGTCGACGGCCATCTCATGCTCAACGGCAAGCCGCTGAACTTCCGCGGCTTCGGTACCCACGAGGACTCGCTCGACAAGGGCTTTGCGATCGGCAACGCCGAGCGCGAGCAGCAGATCACGTGGGCCCGCGAGGCGGGCGCGACGCTGTTGCGCAGCCACTACCCGCTGCACCCCTATTACTACGAGCGCCTCGACGAGCTCGGCATGCTGGCGTGGGTCGAGGTCCCTGTCTACTCGGTCAAGACCAAGTACCTCAAGCAGCGCGAGGTGCGCCAGCTCGCGGCCCGTGAGCTGGAGAGCGCGGTGCGGACCAACATCAACCACCCGTCGGTGATCGTGTGGTCGGCGGGCAACGAGCTCAGCGCGCGCCCCGGTCCGGTGCAGGGCTACTACATCCAGCGCGCGGTCAAGCTCGCCAAGTCGCTGGACCCGACGCGCCCCGTGGGCCTCGCGGTCGCCGGCTACCCGTCGGCGGGCTGCCAGCCCGAGTACGCGACGCTGGACGTCCTGGGCATCAACGAGTACTTCGGGTGGTACTCCGGCCCCAACGGCCAGATCGCTGACCAGACGACGCTCAGCGACTACCTCGACAGCGTCCGCCAGTGCTATCCCAGCAAGGCGATCGTGATCACCGAGACGGGCGCCGAGGCCAATCGCGACGGGCCGGTCGAGGAGCGTGGGACCTACCAGTTCCAGCAGGCGTTCGTCAATTACCACTACGGGGTCTACGCGACCAAGCCGTGGCTCTCGGGCGCGCTCTGGTGGACGCTGGAGGAGTTCGCGGTCAAGCCTGGCTGGGAGGGCGGCAACCCATGGGCGGCGCCGCCGATCCACCAGAAGGCGACGATCACGATGGCGGGGGTCAAGAAGCCCGCCTTCTCCGACCTTCAGCGGATCTACAAGGGCACCAAGCAGTGGGGCCCTTAGGGACACTTATGTGTTCAGGGGTCGTTTCGAGGTAGATTCGGGGGCATGTCCCCGAATCACTTCTCGACGTTGAGCATCGCCGCCGCCGGTCTGGCCGCCCTCGCGGTCGCCGGTTGCGGTGGTGACGAGCAGGATGGTGCGACGACGACGGCCGCCGCACAGGCGCCGGCCGCCACGGCGCCGGCGGCGACCACGCCCTCCACGACGACCGCCGCGCCTACGCAGTCCGGTGCGCGCGACGCGGTTGCCCTGGCAGCCGCGACGACCAACCGCCAGACCGGCGCGCTCGCCTTCGTCATGCAAGGGACGGTGACGACGAAGGGCCTGGCGGTGCCGCTGTCGGCCCGAGGCACGATCGACCGCAAGACCCAGCGCGCCGCGTTCTCGACCAAGATGACGTTCGGCTCGCAGACCTTCACGGTGCAGCAGATCGTCGACAAGCGGGAGACCTACCTGCGCAGCCCGATCCTTGCCGGCAAGCTGCCCGGCGGGAAGTCGTGGATGAAGCTCGACCTCGACAAGGCGGCGCGGACGCCCGGGGTCGACCTCGACGCGCTCGGCGTCGGCGGCCCGTCGCAGGATCCGGCGCAAGGGCTGGACTACCTTCAGGGCGCGTCGACGGCGAAGCGGTTGGGAGCCGCGGAGGTCAACGGCGTCGCGACCACGCGCTACCTCGTGCAGGTCGATCTCAAGCGCGCCGCGAAACGCAGCGCCGAGGCGACGGCCAAGCGCTCGATCGACCGGCTGATCGCCACCCTGGGCGGCCCCACGACGCTCCCGGTCGACGTCTGGATCGACGGCGATCACCTCGTTCGGCGCCAGCACGTCACCTACACGGCAACCGTCGCCGGCCAGCTCTCGGAGTTCGACGTCACGACCAACTACACCGACTTCGACGCGAAGCTCGACGCTGAGCCGCCCGCCGACGGCGACGCGTTCGACGGCCTCGCGGCGTTCAAGGAGGCCGCCAAGGCGCGGCAGGAGGCGCAACAGGGCTAGCGGGTGCCGCAGGGCTGAGGCTGAGCCCGGCCGCGCGCGGGTTCGAACCGTTCGGGGCCGGAGGAGCCGCGCTTTTTGCGGCGCCTCCGCTACCATCGACCGCCGCCCATGGCCGACCAGACCACCAAGCTCGACGTTCACGCCCGCGAGGCATCCCACTCCCGCGAGACCCGCCGCCTGCGCCGTTCCGGCCAGGTCCCCGGGGTCCTCTACGGAGGCTCTGAGGAGCCGGTCTCCTTCGCCGTCGCTGAACGCACCCTCCGCCACGCGCTCGCCGCGAAGGGCGCGGTGCTCGAGCTGAGCGTCGACGGCTCGTCGTCGACGCCCGCCGTGCTCAAGGACGCCCAGCGTCACCCGGTGCGCGGTGATCTCATGCACGTCGACCTGCTGCGCGTCGACCTCAACGTCGCCATTCAGGCGACAGTCGCCGTCCACTTCGTCGGCGACGACAAGGCGCCCGGCGTCGTCGAGGGCGGCATCCTCGAGCACGTCACGCGCGAGCTGACGATCGAGGCGCTCCCGAACGAGATCCCCGAGTTCATCGAGGTCGACGTCTCCAAGATGGAGATGAACGGCACGCTGCAGCTCTCGGAGATCACGGCGCCCACGGGCGTCACCCTGCTCGACGATCCGGATGCGACGGTGCTCGCCTCGGTCACGCCCCCGAGCGTGTCGACGGAGTCCGACGAGGGCGTCGAGACCGAGACCGAGGTCGTGGGCCAGGCCGCCCCTGCAGCTGCCGCGGAGGCCGACGACTCGGCCTCCGAGGGCGGCGAGTAGCACCCCGGGCGGGCTCCGCTCCCGCCCATGAGGCTTCCAGGACGCAGCGCTGCGCCCGTCGATTGGCTGATCGTCGGGCTCGGCAATCCGGGTGCGCAATACGCGCGCACGCCGCACAACGTGGGCTTTCTCGTCGCCGAGGCGCTGATCGCGCGCTGGGGGCTCGGCAAGCCGAAGAAGGCGTTTGCGGGGCTCTACGCCGATGGCAGGACAATGCCCGGGGGCCCACGTGTGGGCGTCTTGGCGCCGCAGACCTTCATGAACGAGTCGGGCCGCTCCGCCGGCCCGGCGCGCGGCGCGCTGAAGGTCGAGCTCGATCACGTGATCGCTGTTCACGACGAGCTCGACCTGAAGTTCGGCGATATCCGCACGCGGCTGGGTGGGGGGCTCGCGGGCCACAATGGCCTGAAGTCGTTGAAGGCCGGCTTCGGCTCGCCGGACTTCGCCCGCGTCCGGATCGGCGTCGGCCGGCCCGACACGACCGATCCGGAGATCGTGTCGGCCTATGTCCTCGGTCGCTGGCGCCAGTCGCCGGCCGAGGTCACCGAGCTGGTCGACCGCGCGGCGGACGCCGTCGAGCGGATCGTCGACGGTCGCGACACCCTGAGCTGATGCACGGCGGCGGTGGCAGGGCGTTCGCGCCCCGTTGCTTGACGCTCTAGGGGCAGGCCTACCCCGCGCCCGCCGTGGTGGCTGCAGGCCGCAAGGGCGTCGCGGCGCTCGCCGGCCCGAACGCGGCGCCGCCGCTTGGTCTATGGCGACCTGCTGAGCCTGATGTTGGCGTTGTTCTCCGACGGCGTGGAAGGCCTCACCGCGGCCAGCTCCTAGAATGGGCTCCAGCACCCGGCCGCGCCTTCGCGCGGTCGCTGCGCATGCCCTACATGTCGCTTCGCCCGCTCCTCACCCACCTCGCTGACGACCCCAACGGCCCGCGCCTGGCGCGCGACGGCGGCCGCGCGTTCGTCTCGGCCTCATACCGGCCCTACGTCATCGGCGCGCTGCTGGACGGCCTCGACGGGCCGATGGCGGGCCGTCCGGCCCTGGTCGTCGCCGCCGACGACCGCCAGGCGCGCGATCTGGCCGCCGACCTGCGCCATTGGCTCGCGCCGCGGCCGGTGCGCTTCTACCCGAGCCGGGGCGTCGCCTACGAGTCGCACCTCGCGCCGCCGCCGCATCTCGTCGGCCTGCGCGTCGCCGCGCTCGACGCCCTGCTGGCAGACGGCGCGGCGTCAGACGCGACCGAGCCTCCGGTCGTCGTCGTCTCCGCCGTCGCGCTCAGCGAGAAGGTCCCCGACCCCGCGTTGCGCCCGAAGTCCTTCTGGCTGCGCGTGGGGGACCTGCTGGATCTCGACGAGGTCTCGGTTGACCTCGTCGCCGCCGGCTACGAGCGCGTCGACCAGGTCGACGATCGCGGCCAGTTCGCGATCCGCGGCGGCATCCTAGACGTCTACCCGGCGACGTCTGACCACGCGGTCCGCGTCGACCTGTTCGACATCGAGATCGAGTCGCTGCGCGAGTTCTCGACGTTCACGCAGCGCTCCCTGGCCGAGCTGACCGAGCTGGAGGTCGCGCCGGCCGCCGAGCTCAGCGCCGAACACCGTGAGGCGGCGGAGATCGCGGCGGTGAGCGACGCCGAGGATCGACCAGACGTGGCTGAGCTGCTGCCCGTCGACCAGTTCCACGCCTTCCTGGACCTCGCGCCGGCCGACGCCGCGGTCATCCTGGCCGAGGAGGCCGAGATCGGCTCGGCGCTGACCGACCACTGGCAGGACGTCTGCGCCGCGTTCCACGCCACCGACGCGCACGACCTCTACGTCAAGCCCGAGACCGTCAACGCGGCGCTCGACGCGCGCGCCCACGTTCGCCTCAGCGCGCTGTCGGGCGACCAGCCCTTCGAGTTCCGCGCCCAGGCCGCCGACCTCGGCGCCCGCTCGCTGCGTGAGGCCGAGCCGCAGCTGGAGAAGCACGTCCGCGGCGGCTACCGCACGGTGGTCACCTGGCCCCAGCGCGGCCAGGGCGAGCGCACCGCCTACAACCTGGCACGGCTGAAGGCGCGCTGGCTGGAGGACGAGGGCGACACCGCCGAGGCGGGCGACCTGCGCTTCGCCGTCGCGTCGCTGCGCGACGGCTTCATCGCCGGCGGCCCACGCATCGCGATCATCCCCGAGCACCGTCTCTTTCGCCGCAAGCGCGCCGAGCGGGCCGATGGCGTCCAGGCCCGCCGCCGTGGCGCGCTGCGCTCGTTCAGCGACCTGCGCACCGGCGAGCACGTCGTCCACGAGGACCATGGCGTGGCGCGCTTCGCGGGCTTTGAGACCAAGACGGTGGCCAACGTCACCCGCGACTACCTGCAGCTCGAGTTCGCCGGCAGCGACAAGGTCTACATGCCGGTCGAGCAGCTCGCCAAGATCTCGCGCTACCTCGGCGCCGGCAGCGGCTCGCCGACGCTGAGCAAGCTCGGCGGCAAGGCCTGGGAGACGATGAAGGCGCGCGCCCGGCGCGCCGCCCAGGAGCTCGCCGGCGAGCTGCTCAACCTCTACGCCGAGCGCCGCAAGCGCGCCGGCCACGCCTTCCCCGAGGACTCCGAGTGGCTGCGCGAATTCGAGGAGAAGTTCCCCTACACCGAGACCGCCGACCAGCGCGAGGCGATCGAGGTCGTCAAGACCGACATGGAGCGCTCGACGCCGATGGACCGCTTGATCTGCGGCGACGTCGGCTACGGCAAGACCGAAGTCGCCCTGCGCGCTGCGTTCAAGGCCGCCGACGACGGCCGCCAGGTCCTGGTCCTCGCGCCGACGACGATCCTCGCCCAGCAGCACTACGGCAACTTCGCCGAGCGGCTCAAGGACTATCCCTTCACCGTCGACCACGTCTCACGCTTCCGGACGCCCAAGGAGCAGAAGGAGGTCGTCGCAGCCTTCAACAAGGGCAGCGTCGACATCCTGATCGGCACCCACCGTCTCCTCGGCCGCGACATGCGCGGCAAGGACATCGGGCTGATCATCGTCGACGAGGAGCAGCGCTTCGGGGTCAAGCAGAAGGAGCTGCTGCGCCAGCTCAAGCTGAAGGTCGACGTGATCGCGATGAGCGCCACGCCGATCCCGCGCACGCTGCAGATGTCGATGGCGGGCATCCGCGACATCTCCGTGATCGAGACGCCGCCCGAGGGCCGGCGCCCGGTCAAGACCTACGTCGGTGAGTACGACGAGGAGCTCGTCAAGCAGGCGATCATGCGCGAGAAGCGGCGCGGGGGCCAGGCGTTCTTCGTCCACAACCGCGTGGAGAGCATCGACGAGACGGCTGAGCGCCTGCGCGGCCTGTGCCCGGGCGTGAGCTTCGAGGTCGCCCACGGCCAGCTCGACGAGAAGGAGCTGGAGAAGCGCATGCTCGGCTTCCTGCGCGGCGACGCCGACGTGCTCGTCGCGACCTCGATCATCGAGTCGGGGATCGACATCCCGCAAGCCAACACGCTGATCGTCGAGCGCTCCGACATGTTCGGCCTCGCTCAGCTGTATCAAATCCGCGGACGGGTGGGCCGCTCTCGGGAGAAGGCCTACGCCTACCTCCTCTATCCGGCGCACGCCGCGTTGACCGAGGAGGCCATGAAGCGCATGAGCGCGCTCAGCGACTACACCGAGCTCGGCGCCGGCTTCAAGATCGCCATGCGCGATCTCGAGATCCGCGGCGCCGGCAACCTGCTTGGCGACGAGCAATCCGGTCATGTCGCCGCGCTCGGTTTCGAGCTCTACATGCAGATGCTCGACGAGGCCGTGCAGATGGCGAGCGAGAGCGATGACGGCGATCAGCGCGAGCCGGTGCGTCTCGACGTCAACGTCGACGCCTACATCCCGGCCGACTACATCGCTTACGAGCAGGCCAAGATCGACGTGCACCGTCGCATCGCCGGTGCGCGCGAGGTCGCCGACCTCGGGGTCCTGCGCGACGAGCTGGAGGACCGCTTCGGCGAGATCCCGCAGCCGCTGGCCAACCTGCTCGATCTCCAGCAGGCGCGCATCAAGCTCGGTCAGGCAGGTGCCCGCGCGGTCAGCTTCCGCGGCGATCGTCTGGCCGTGACGCCGGTCGATCTCGACCCCGAGCAGGCGCGCCGTATTAAGGAGGCGCTCCCGGCGTCGGTCTACGAGCCCGGTCGCTCCCAGCTCTCGGTAATTGTTCCTAAAGAGCCTGAGCGGCGGTTTCCGGCTGTTATCGCGGCCGCAGACGCACTGTTGGCGGTGTCTTTCGCGCCCGTGTAGTCCCTTGGTGAGCGAGCGTCAAGGTGCGGAGGGCTGCCAATTGGACACAGGTTTAAGGCTCCGTTCATACAGACCCTGGTAGCTTGCGCCCCGCTATGACATCGCCTCGTCGGTTTTCGGCGCTCTTGGGCGCCTTTTTCGTGCTCCCCCTTGTCCTCGCCGCTTGCGGCGGCGACAGCGTGCCCGGCAACGCCGTGGTCAAGATCGGAAGTGATCCGATCAAAACCTCGGAGTTCGACCATTGGCTCCAGGTAGCTGCCACCACGCAACAGCAGCAAACGGGGGTGACGGGCAAGGTGACGGTTCCGAAGCCGCCCGAGTTCACCGAGTGCATCGCCACCAAGAAGAAGACGGCGCCCAAGCCCCTCAAGGGCCAGCCCAAGCCGACCGACGCGACCTTCAAGGCGCAGTGCGAGCAGGAGTACTCGGCGCTGCGCGATCAGACGATGCAGTTCCTGATCTCCTCGGCGTGGATCGAGGGTGAGTCGGCGAACCGCGGCGTCAAGATCAGCGATGCGGACGTCAAGAAGAACTTCGACAAGCAGCGCCAGCAGAGCTTCCCCAAGGACAAGGACTACGCGGCCTTCCTGAAGAACTCGGGCTACATCCAGGAGGACCTGCTCTACCGCATCAAGGTCCAGGAGCTGTCGCAGAAGCTGCGCACGGACATCCTCAAGGGCACCGACAAGGTCACCGACGCGCAGATCACCAACTACTACAACAAGAACAAGATCCGCTTCGCCATCCCGGAGCAACGCGATCTGAAGATCGTCCTCACCAAGACCGAGGCCCAGGCCGAGAAGGCCAAGGCGGCCCTCGACAGCGGCCAGACCTTCAAGACGGTCGCGTCGAAGTACTCCATCGACCAGGCCACCAAGGGCGAAGGCGGCACCCTGACGGGCGTCCCGAAGGGCCAGCAGGAGAAGTCGCTCGACGCCGCGACCTTCAAGGCCCCGCTCAACAAGATCACGGGCCCGGTCAAGACGCAGTTCGGCTACTACGTCTTCGTCGTCACGAAGATCACGCCGGCCAAGCAGCAGCCGCTGGCGACGAACAAGGCCTCGATCAAGCAGCTGCTGGCCAGCCAGCAGCAGCAGACCGCGCTCGACTCGTTCGTCAAGGACTTCCAGAAGAAGTGGAAGGACAAGACGCAGTGCCAGAAGGGCTACCAGACGGCCGACTGCGCCAACCCGCCGAAGGCGAAGCCGTCGACCGCGGCCCCGGCCTCGACGGCCACGCCGCAGACGCCGCAGCAGAACGCGCCGCCGGCCAACGGCACGACGACCACCACCCCGAAGAAGTAGGACGGGTAGCCTGCGGCGGGTGT
>JBEVLC010000330.1:0-5910 GCA_040509415.1 Baekduia sp.
CGCTGCTGCCCGCGCTCCTGCCCCCACGCGCCCTGCCGCGGCCGCTGCGTGACCGCGCCGACCCGTGGCGGGCCGGCGGCGACGAGCGGCCGGTCGGCTGGGCCATCGCCGCCGCGGTCGCGGCGCGCACCTCCACCCTGCGCCGCCTCGGCCCCTTCGACGCCGAGCAGTTCCTGTTCTTCGAGGACCTCGACCTCTGCCTGCGCGCCCGCGCCGCCGGCGTGCCCACGATCCTGCACCCCGACCTGGCGCTCGAGCACCGCGGTGGCCACAGCACCGAGCCCGCCTACGGCGGCGAGCCGCACGAGCTGCTCGCCGCTCGCCGCCGGGCGGTCGTGCGCGCCAACCTCGGCCGCCGAGCGCTCGCGCTCGACGACGCCGCCCAGGCGCTCACCTTCGCCACCCGCGCAACCGCACGGACCGTCTTGCGCCAGGACGCCGCGCGTGAGCGCGCCCAGCTGCGTGCGTTGCGGACCGCCCGTCGCGGGTAGCGCGAAGGCATGACCCAGTTCTGGTTCGCCGCCTCAACAGAGGAGTTCCCGCCCTCCCAGATGCTCGAGCAGGCCAAAGCCGCTGACCGGGCGGGCTTCGACGCCATCGGCGCGTCCGACCACTTCGTCTCGTGGTTTCCGGGCGGCCAAGGCGCGAGCGCCTGGGCCTACCTGCCGGCCGCCGGTCAGGTCATCGCCGACAAGCCGCTGTTTACGAGCGTCACGCCGATCCTGCATCACTACCACCCGGCGGTCGTCGCGCAGTTCTTCATGAACTTGGAGGAGCTCTACCCCGGCCGCGCAGTCCTCGGGGTCGGCTCGGCCGAGGCCATCAGCGAGGTGCCGCTGGGGCTCGACTGGCCAGAGCCCAAGGAGATGCTGGAGCGCTTCGCCCGCGGGCTGGAGGCGATCACGCGCCTCTGGGACGGCGAGACCGTGACGATGGACGGCGGCTGGTTCAAGCTCAATGAGGCGCGCCTGATGACGATGGCGCCATCGCGGCCGCGGATGATCGTCTCCGCCTTCGGTCCCGATGCCGCAGCGATCGCCGGCAAGTACGGCGACGGCCTCTGGACCCTCGGCGATCCCGAGAGCGCACCCGCGGTGATCGAGGCCTATAAGAAGTCCTGCGCCAAGCACGACAAGCCCATCGGCGACATCGTCCTGCAGGCCGGCTTCTGCCTTGGCGACGACGAGGCGGCCATCATCAAGGCCACCAAGAAGTGGAAGACCACGCAGTTCCCCGAGTACTACCTCGAAGACCACCACGACCTCGACAAGATGGCCGCCGACGCCGAGGCCCGGATGAGCGACGAGGAGTTCGCCCACGAGGGCTTCCTGGTCAGCGCCGATCCGCAGGAGCACATCGACCGCATCCGGCAGATGATCGAGGTCGACGATGCCGTCACCACCATCTGCCTCCAGTCGATCGGCGACCTCGACCCACTGACCTCCATCCGCCGCTACGGCGACGAGGTGCTTCCCGCGCTGCGCGGCGAGGCCAGCGGCGGCGCCAAGCGCTTCGAACGCGAGAGCGACACGCTCCAGGCACGCCAGACCTGAGGCGCACGGCCAACCACCGCCGTCGAGGGACGACTGAACCACGCCCTCGGGGGTTCAATCGTCCCTCGATGCCGCTGGAGGGGCGCGCCCGCCATGCTGTCGGGCGATGCTGGACATTCGCGGCGCCTCCCCCGGCCTGCTCGACGACCCGCTGCTGCTGGAGGTCGGCGGCGCCGAGCGCAACGCCACGCTGACCTGGCGCGCGCGGCTGCGCGACGACGACGGCTTCGTCTGGCGCGCAGCGGCACCCACCTCCGAGGGACTGCTGACCGCGTGGGTTCCGGCCAAGCCGACGGCCGGCCCGGTCGCGGCGTTGCGCTCGCTGCGCCCGGTCGATGTCGACGTCCGCGTCGAAGGGACCGACGGCGCCGCTTCCAACCGCACGATCACGCGGCGCCTGATGGACGAGGGCGTCCGTGCCCGGCGCTGGAAGGACGCGGTCGCCGGGACGCTGTATCTCCCGGCGCAGGGGGCGACGGCAGTGCTGACCATCGACGCCCGTGAACCGCAGACTGCTGCGCCGCGGCCCTCAGCGCCCGACGCCGCCGGCGCGGTCGCCGCCCCAGCGGCCATCGCCGAGCCCGCCACGGCGGCCGGCCTCGACGCTGCGCCGCTGGCCGCCGCGCTGCTCGCCTCGCGCGGGGTCCTGGTGCTCGTGCTCACCGGCGGCAAGGACGATCCGCTCGCCGCAGCGCGGGACCGCCTGGCGCAGGTCCCGGGTGCACCGGCGCAGATCGAGGTGCTGAGCGCCGCCGACGTCGGCGTCCCGCCCGGGGTCGGCTTCCGCGGCGAGGACCAGCGCGCGGCCGAGGCGCGCGGCGCGGCCTGGGACGCGTTGCTGCACCGCCTCGGTGCTCGCCCGCGCGCGACCCGGTAGAAACGGACCTCAGCAACCGTGCCCGAGTCCTTCACCGACATCCCGCTGCTGACCTCCCGCTTCGACGCGGCGCTGCATTACGCCACGCGCCATCACGCGCTGCAGCTGCGCAAGGGCACGCCGGTCCCGTACGCCGCCCACCTGCTCGCGGTCGCGTCGCTGGTCCTGGAGATGCACGGCGACGAGGACGAGGCGATCGGCGGGCTGCTGCACGACGTCGTCGAAGATGGCGGCGGCCGCGCGGCGCTGGCCGAGATCCAGGCGGCCTTCGGCGCGGCCGTCGCGGAGATCGTCCGCGCCAACAGCGACACGTTGGATCCCAAGGACGACGTGCCCAGCGGCGGCGCCGGCTGGTACCGGCGCAAGAAGGGCTACGTGGACGCGTTCCCGACCAAGTCGCCCGCCGCGCTGCGTGTCTCGCTCGCCGACAAGATCCACAACTCGCGCTCGGTCCTGTTGGACTACCGCACGCTCGGCGACGACCTCTGGGCGCGCTTCGGGCAGGGCCAGGGCCTCGCCACGCGGGTCTATTACCGAGAGCTGGCCGCGGCCTTCGAGCGCGAGCGCGACCGCCTCGGCGCCCCCGCGCAGCCCTACGTCGACGAGCTCCGCCGGACCGTCGACGCGATCACCGCGCTGGCCGAGACCCACCAGGGGCCGGACTCGCGGACGCTGTTCGCCGGCTAAGACGCGTCGGCGTCGGCCAACTCGAGCAGCTTCTCGACCGTCCGCCAGTTGCGGCCGGTGAGCGTCACGCCGAGGCGCTTCTCGTTGATCGCCTTCAGCAGCTTGGAGTTCTGCACCCCGCCCGGCAGCCACAGGTACGCCTCGCTGCCGCGGATCGCGAAGACCTCCGGCTTGAGCGCATCGCGATCGACATCAGCGACACGCTCGGCGTCGATCGGCCCGCCACCGCTGAAGAGCACGAGGTAGCGCGCCGGGTTGTCGGCGACCTTCGCCAGCGGGTTGGCCGCGGCCACGTCGGCGATCTCATCGCGCGTGCGGGTAACCACCGCGACGTCGAACCCGAACGCCGCCGCGATCGCCTGCTCGATCTTCGCCGCGCTCGTCTTGCGCCCGCCGAAGACGACGTTGCCGGAGTTGACGTAGGTCTTGACATCGGTCAGGCCCAGGTCGTCGGTGAAGACCTCGCGCAGCCGCGCCATCGCGACCTTCTTGTTGCCCCCGACGTTGATGCCGCGCAGCAGCGCGATCTGCCGCGCCACCTAGAACAGCCCGAGTTGGGCGGGGTGTGGCTCGGCCGGTTCCGGCTCGGCTGCGCCCTCGTCGCCCGCGTCCGGAGGACCAGCATCAGCAGATGCCGTGTCGTTGCCCACCGCGGCGGCATCTCCCGCCACAGCAGCCTCACCCGGCGCGAACTCACCAGCCTCGACCTCGACCAGCGGCTCGTCCTCAGCGCTCGGCTCGACCAGCGGCGGCGGCTGCTCCGGCGCCCCCAGCGCCAGCAGCTCCGGCAGCGCCCGGAAGTCCTGGCGCAGCACATCCACGTTGCTCGGGGTGTACAACGCCGCCGCCGGATGGAAGACCGGAAACAGCCGCACCGAGCGCGGCCCGACCATCCGGACCTCCGCCCGTCCGTGCAGGCGCATGATCCCCGTCGTGTCGTGACGCAGCAGCTTCGTGGCGAAGTTGCCCAGGGTGCAGATGACCGTCGGCTCGATCAGCTCGATCTGCCGAAACAGGTACTCCTGGCAGTTCTCGATCTCGGCCGGGTGCGGATCGCGGTTGCCAGGGGGTCTGCATTTTAAAACGTTGGCGATAAAGACCTGGTCCCGCGCCAGCCCGATCTCGCCCAACAGCGTGTCCAGCAGCTTGCCCGCCTGCCCCACGAACGGCAGCCCGCGCTCGTCCTCATTTCTCCCCGGCGCCTCGCCGACGAACATGAGGTCCGCGTTCGCGTTGCCCGCGCCGAAGACCACGGTGTGGCGCGTCTGGGCCAGCTGGGGGCAGCGCACGCAGCCGCGTGCCTCGTGAAAGAGCTCCTTGAGGGACTCACGTCGCTCGTCCGGGGACGCCACGTTCTGAAGCCTAGACGGACGAACGGACCCCGCCGCTATGCCATTCCGCTAATTCCGGGGTACCATTGTGGTCACCGAGTTTCGCGACCGGCATCCCCTTGGCGGGGAGCTGGATCCGACATCTGACATGACCCCTGTCCTTCCCGCTTGTGCGGTCGTCGGCCACGGCCGTCTTGGAACGGCGCTTGCCGCTGCCCTGCGCGCTGCCGGCGCGCCGGTTGACGGCCCGCTCGGTCGCGGCGCAACCGCGAGCGCCGCGGATGTCGTCTTCCTCGCCGTCCCGGACGCCGAGATCGCCACCGCCGCCGCACAGATCGCCCCCGGCCGCCTCATCGGCCACTGTTCGGGCGCAACGACGCTCGCGCCACTGCACGGCCACTCCGAGGCCTTCTCGCTGCACCCGCTAATGACCGTCACCGCCGCGGGCGCGGACTTCACGGGCACCACGGCCGCGATCGCCGGCAGCACCGACGCCGCGCTGACCACCGCGCGCACCCTGGCCCTGGCGCTCGGCATGTCCCCCATCGAGATCGCCGACGCCGATCGCCCCGCCTACCACGCCGCGGCGTCGATGGCCTCCAACTTCCTCGTCACGCTCGAGTGGGCCGCCGAGCGCGTCGGCGGCCTGGACCGCGCGGCGCTCGCACCGCTCGTGCGCGCAACGGTCGACAACTGGGTCGCCGACGGCGCCCACGCCGCCCTCACCGGCCCGATCGCCCGCGGCGACGAGGCGACGGTCACCAAGCAGCGCGCCGCCGTCGCCGAGCGCGCGCCGGACCTGACGAGCCTCTTCGACAGCCTCGCCGACGCCACGCGGGAGCTAGCTGCCGCATGAGGACCGTCCGCACCGTCGCCGAGCTGCGCGCCGCGCTGGCCGAGCCGCGCCGCAACGGCCACACCGTCGCGCTGGTCCCGACGATGGGCTACCTCCACGACGGCCACCTCAGCCTGATCAAGGCCGCGCGCAAGCAGGCCGACCTCGTCGTCGTCTCGCTCTTCGTCAACCCCAGCCAGTTCAACGACGCCGCCGATCTGGACGCCTACCCGCGCGACGAGCTGCGCGACGCCGGCCTGGCCCAGGATGCCGGCGCCGATCTCCTCTTCGCGCCATCGCTGGACGAGGTCTACCCGCCCGGCTTCACCACGCAGGTCCGCGTCGACGGTCCGCTGACCGAGACTCTCGAGGGCGCGCACCGCGGTGCCGATCACTTCCACGGCGTGACCACCGTCGTGACCAAGCTCCTCAACATGGTCGGCCCCGACCTGGCCCTCTTCGGCCAGAAGGATGCCCAGCAGGCGCTGGTCATCCGCCGCCTGGCCGCCGACCTCGACCTCCCGACGCGCGTCGAGGGCGCCCCCACCGTGGGCGGGCCACCCCGGGCCGCGCGTGCCCGCCCCCCCCCAACCCGACCCCGCGCGCGCACCCCCCGCCCCCCGCCCC
>JBEVLC010000331.1:0-3652 GCA_040509415.1 Baekduia sp.
CGGAGGCATCCGCAAGCCGCACTTCGAGCGCTGGCTGATCCTCTGGCGCGCGTCGGTCGACGAACTCTTCGCCGGCGACCGCGCCGAGGAGGCCAAGGCCCACGCGCTGCGCGTCGGCGCCGCGTTCCACAGCCGCCTGCAGACGCTGCCGACGGCCGAGGACGTCGAGGCGCCCGCGCCGCCGAGCGGCCTAACGATCACCCAGCACGGGGCGCCACGCCCCGACGGCGCCTAACCGCCGGCCGCTCCGAGCCAGCGGCGCAGGACGGCGTCCAGGTCGTCCGGGCGCACCGGCTTGGCGACGAAGTCATCCATCCCCGCGGCGCGGCAGCGCTCGCGATCCTCGGGCATCGAGGATGCGGTCATCGCGATGATCGGCGCGGCGGCGCCATCCTGGCGAGCACGGATCGCGGCGGTCGCCGCGAAGCCGTCCATGCGCGGCATGTGGCATTCCATGAAGATCAAGTCATAGGTGATGCGCTCGCTCGCCGCGACCGCCTCGGCGCCGTCGCCCACCACGTCGACCGCGAAGCCCCGACGCTTCAGCGTCAGCATCGCGACCTGCTGGTTGACCTCGTTGTCCTCGGCGACCAGGACCCGACGGCCCGCGCCGAGTGTGGCGTCGACCTCGGGACGCGGCGCGCCGGAGGCCTCCTCCTCCTCGGGCGCCGGTGCGGGCGCCTCGATCCCGACGACGTCGACGACCGCCTGGCGCAGCCGTGCCGGCGGCACCGGTGCGACGAGCGCGACCGCACCGTCAGGCAGCGGCTCGCCGATCGGGACGTCGGAGACGAGGACCGCCGGCAGCGGGCCGCCCGCCCGCTCACGCAGCCGGGCGAGCAGCGGCAGGATCCGCGTACCCCCTGCGGGGTCGCCGAGCATCACGAAGTCAGGAGCCTGGCCGCGGGCAGCGTGCAGCGTGAGCGTGCGCACGGCGTCATCGAGCGTGGCGAGCGATGCCTCGCCGCCCCAGCGCTCCACGAGCGCCACCGCCGCCGCGAGCTGTTTGGGCTCGTCGTAGGCCACGAGCCCGCGGACGCCGCCCAGCGGCCGCGGACGGTCGGCGTCGGCGACCGCCGGAAACCGTGCCGTGAAGGAGAAGCTGCTGCCCACGCCCGGACGCGACGTCGCCTCCATCGTGCCGCCCATCAGCTCGGCGAGCTGGCGGCTGATCGCCAGGCCAAGGCCGGTCCCGCCGAAGCGTCGTGTCGTCGACGCGTCGGCCTGGGTGAACGGCTCGAACAGGCGACCGAGCGTCTCCTCGTCGATCCCGATGCCCTGGTCGGCGACCACGAACCGCACGCTGTCTTCGGACTCAGGCTCGATCGTCAGCACGATCTCGCCGTCCTCGGAGAACTTGATGGCGTTGGTGATGAGGTTGATGAGGATCTGGCGCAGGCGGACCGGGTCGCCAAGCACGACGTCGGGCACCGCGGGATCGAGCGCGACGACCAGCCGCAGCCCACGCGCCTGCGCGCGCGGCCACAGCAGGTGGCGCAGTTCCCCGGTCAGCTCGACGAGGTCGATCGCCTCGGCCTCGAGCTCGAGGCGCCCGGCCTCGATCTTGGAGAAGTCCAGGACGTCGTCGATGATCGTCAGCAGCGACTCGGCCGAGCGCCGCGCGGTCTCGGCGTGGCGCTGCTGATCCTCGGTGAGCGTGCCGTGCAGCAACGCGTCGATCATCCCCAACACACCGTTCATCGGTGTGCGGATCTCATGGCTCATGTTGGCCAGGAACTGGGACTTCATGTGCGACGCGGCAAGCGCCGCCCGCTCGCTGTCGCGCAGCGCCTGGGCAGCCAGCGCCTCGGCCTCACGACGGCGTTCCTCCTCGCGGCGCCGCTCGGTGATGTCCTGGACCGTCCCGACCATCCGGCGACCGTTCGGACCATCGAGCCCGCGCCGGTGCCCGAGCAGCCAGCGCACCTCGCCGTCGGAACGGATGATGCGGTACTCGTTCTCCGTGCTGCCGAGGTTCATCGCCTCGTCGACGGCGCGGTTGACCTGCTCGACGTCGTCGGGATGGACGGTGCCCATCCAATCCGACGGCTTGTGCGCGGTGTCCTCGATCGCGTGCCCGAAGATCGCCGCAAGCTCCTCGGACCAGACGACCTCGTCGGTGTCGAGGTTCCACTCCCAGGAGCCGACGTGGGCCAGAGCTTGGGCGTCGGTCAGGCGCCGGCGCTCACGCTCCAGGTCGAGCTCGGCGGCCTTGTGGGTCGTGATGTCGACGGCCTGCAGGAGCAGATGGCGTGGACGGCCCTCGGCGTCGGGCAGGACCGAGGCGGTGAGGCCGATCCACACGGCTGTCGCGTCCGGGCGCGTGATGCGCCGCTCGATGTGGAAGCCGGCGGGCTCGGCCGCGAAGACGGCGTCGTCGTGGCGCTGTGCGGCGGCGCGATCCTCGGCGTGAGCGAAATCGCTCAGACGGCGGCCGGTCAGCTCCGCGGCCGGCCGACCGAGCAGGGTCTCCAGCGCCGCGTTGGACACCACGACGGTGAGGTCGAGCCCGGTGACGGCCATGCCGATCGCGGAGGCGGTGAAGGCGCCGTAGACCAGCGATGAAGGATCGTTGAGCGGGTCCACGCGGAGAGCTTCGCCACCGACAGCCAGATTCCTGAGTCAGGTGACAATAGACGCCATGCGACAGCACGCGCCGCAGAACGCGATGGACGACCCCGACGAGATCGCGCGCTTCCGCGATCGCTGCAGCGCCTTCATGGGCGCGCTGCTCGACGAGCTCGCCACGACGCCGGACCGGCCGCGGACGTTCCCCGAGATCGAAGACGCGCTGGGCTGGCCGCGACGCCGGTTGGCGTCCGTGCTCGGTGGTGTGTCGCACCTGCGCCACACCGAGTTCGGCGGACGCCGCCCGTACCGCTTCTACGGCGATCGCGAGTCGGCGTCAGGACGCTGGGAGATCTGGGTGGACGCGCGCCAGGCGGCGGCGATCACGTCCGACTGAGGTGCGCTACGGCCGCCGGCCGGCGGCGAGCTCAGCGGCGCTGAACGGATCGACGTAGCGATCCAGGTGCGACAGGTCCTCGACCTCTTCGACCACGGCGGGCTCGTCGTCCTTGCGCGTGTCCTTGCGGTGCTGCTTTTCCATCTTGCGCTCGCGCAACCGCTGCTCGCGGTTGAGCTTCGCCATCGTGGTCTTGCGCTTGCCACTGGAGGCCATGGTCTTCTTCCCTTCGGTCTTGCACGGCCCGGGAGCCGACTGGCGGCTCCCGGGGTGCGACGTGTAAGCGAGTGGTGCTTAGAGCGTGACGACGTTCGCCGCGGCGGGGCCCTTGGGGCCCTGCTCGGCGTCGTAGCTCACCTTGGCGCCCTCGGCCAGCGACTTGAAGCCGGAGCCCTGGATCGCGCTGTGATGCACGAACAGGTCCTTGCCCTCGTCGTCGGGCGAGATGAAGCCAAAGCCCTTGTCGTCGTTAAACCACTTCACGGTTCCTGTGGCCATGATGGACCCTCCAGGGGAATGTGCACTGCGTGACGCGGAGGGTGCAGCAAAAGCCACAAACGGCGGGAAACGCGGGCACTGCTGTAGCCGAGCGGACGCTCGACCCGTGAACACAGCCTAGCGCTGATCGGGGACGACGTGCGCCGCCGAGCGCCGGACCGCCCGGCTGTTGGTTGCGTCTGGGTCACA
>JBEVLC010000332.1:0-14750 GCA_040509415.1 Baekduia sp.
ACACCTGAGCGGATCGCCGAAGCGGTGCGCACCGAGCGCAAGCGCCAAGGACTCGACCAGCGGACGCTGGCGCTGGTCGCGAACGTCGGTGAGCGCTCGATATACCGCATCGAGAACAGCGAGCAAACCGTGCGGCTGGATGTTCTGTTGCGGGTCCTGACCGCTCTCGGCCTGCAACTGGACATCGTCGCACGGAAACCGTCGTGAGCCTCGGCGTCTACTGGGACGGCGTGCTGATCGGCCGGTTGACCCCCGGTGCCGAGCACACGCGCGAGTACTCCTTCGACTACGTGGAACGAGACCGGGTGATCTCGCTGTCGCTGCCCACGACGCAGACGTCGTTCACCGCGTCCCGCTCGCGTCCGTTCTTTGAGGCGCTGCTCCCCGAAAGCACCGTGCGCGAGCAGATCGCCGCACAGCTCAAGCTGGCCGCAACCGACAGCTACAGCCTGCTCGCCGCTCTGGGTCGCGACTGCGCCGGCGCGCTTCAGATCATGACAGCCGGGCAGATGCCCGAACCGGCCAGCGCGCGCTGGCTCGACAGCAGCGAGCTGGACACGCTCATCGCCGAGCTGCCGTCCCATCCCCTCGGGATCGACACCGGTGACGAGCGGCTGCGGCTCAGCCTCGCCGGCGTTCAACGCAAGGCGGTGCTCGTGCGCGATGCTGCCGGGCGATTCGGACAGCCACTCCACGGGCTGCCGAGCACGCACATCCTCAAGCCCGACCTGGCGACCGGCGACTACCCGGCGGTCGCGGTCAACGAGTACTTCTGCATGCGCCTAGCGAGAGACGTGGGCCTGCCGGTCGCCAACGTCGAGTTGGCCACGATCGCTGAGCGCCCATGCTTGATCGTCGAGCGCTTTGACCGCGACTCCACTAGCGCCCCTGCTCGACGGCTTCACCAAGAGGATCTGTGCCAGGCCCTCGGGATCACACCCGACTTCAAGTACCAGTTGCCGGATTGGCGGCTGCCCTCATATGAGGCGCTAGGCGGCCTCCTCGACCAACACGGCGCCCGACCCGGCGCAGACCGCCTCGCCGTCGCGGAGGGCGCTGTGTTCCACTTCTTGGTGGGCAACGCCGACGCCCATGCCAAGAACATCTCCTTGCTCCACCATGCAGATGGCGTCCGACTTGCGCCGCTCTACGACATCGTCTCCACCGAGGCGTACCCGGAGCTCAATAGCCAGCTTGCGCTGGGCATCGGCGACGAGTTCGATCCGAATTCCATCGGCGAGATCGCCTGGGGCGACCTGGCTTATGACCTCGGCTTGAGCGCCACGGCGTTTGCTCGCCGGCGTGCGCTGCTGGTCGGCCGGGTCATCGACGCGGCAACTGCCCTCCGCGACGAAGCGCATGCCGGCGGCTGGCACGACGAGATCATCGACACAATCGTCAACGTCATCACAGCGCGCGCCGTGGCGGCCGGCAGCTAACCCGCAGGCTTGCGCGCCGTGACGAGCAAGTAGTCGCATCGCAGCGCGACGCGCCCCTCGCGGCCTTCGTCGCGCTCGGCGACGAGGCCTCCAAGAGCGCCGAGGAGCGAGGGCCAGCGGCCTTCGGCCTCCAGCCGCGGGCGTTCCGCGACAACATGGCCGGCGGTCGCGACGAGGAAGGCGACCGCCTGCGCCCGGCCCTCGAAGTCCAGGATGAGCGACTCGCGCGACGCGGCGCCGACCTCCAGGCCCGCATCGGTGAGCAGCGCGGTCGCCGCGGCCTCATCGCCCCACCGCGGCGGTGGCGCGCCTCCGGGCGGCGGCGGAGGCAAGAACGGTGACAACGCCGCACCCATCGCCGGCAGGAAGCTCCCCGGCGCCCAGTTGGCCAGCACGGCCCGCCCGCCGGGCTTCAGCGCCCGCGCCAGCTCGCGCGCCGCGGCCGGCTGATCCACCGCGTACATGACGCCGAAGGTCGACACCACCGCGTCGAACGCCCCGTCATCCACCGGCAACGCAACGGCATCGCCCGCACGCCAGTCCACCGGCACGTCCGGCGCCGCCTCGCGCGCCTGCTCCAGCAGCGCCGGCTCCAGATCAACACCAACAACCGGTGCAGCACCTCGCGCTGCCGCGGCCAGCGCACCGTTCCCGGTCCCGCAGGCGACATCGAGCACCGCATCTCCGTCGCCGACCTCGGCCACCTCCACCACCCGCGCCGCGGCCGGCCGCAGCCGCCACGCCATCCGTGCGTAGTTACCCTGCCCCCAGGTGGTGGCCATAGGCCGCGCGCGCCTTACGACGCGACAGCCGGCGGCCGGCGTGGCTCGCCGAGGCCGGTGTGATGTGCGTCCCACGGACGCCAGAGCCGCAGCGCACTCAGGATGGCACGCGTCGCCGGTGAGCGGTTCAGCGTGCAGAAGTGGATGCCCGGCGCGCCCTTGGCGAGCAGGTCGGCGCACTGCATCGTCGCGTAGGAGACGCCGAACTCGGCGACCGCCTCGGCGTCGTCCTGGCGCGCGTCGAGCTCCGTGAGCACGTGCTCGGGCATCGTCGCGCCGCAGAGGCTGGTGATCCTTGCGATCTGCCCGTAGCCGGTGATCGGCATCACGCCCGGGATGATCGGCACGGTGATCCCGATCGCCCGCGCGCGCTGCACGAAGTCGAAGTACAACTGGTTGTCGAAGAACAACTGCGTGATCAGGTAGTCGACGCCCGCGTCGACCTTCTGCTTGAGGTAGCGCAGGTCGTCCTCGGGCGAGGTCGCGTGGATGTGCGTCTCGGGGAAGCACGCGGCGGCGATCGCGAAGTCATAGTCGTCGCGCAGCAGCGAGACCAACTGATGGGAGTACTCCAGCCCGCCCTCGGAGGCGACCCACTCCTCCTGCCCCCGCGGCGGGTCGCCACGCAGCGCCAGCACGTTCTCGATGCCGGTCCCGCGGATCTCCTCCAGCGTCGCGCGCAGCTCCTCAGTCGTGGCGCCGACGCAGGTGAAGTGCGCCATCGCCTCCAGGCCGTGGTGCTCCTTGATGTGCCGGACGGTCTCCACCGTCTTGTCGCGCGTCGTGCCGCCTGCGCCGTAGGTCACCGAGACGAACGACGGATCCAGCGGCGCAAGCTCCTGCAACGCGCGCTCGAAGTTCTCCTCGCCCGCGGCGGTCTTCGGCGGGAAGAACTCGAAGGAGAACGTCGGCTCGTCGCCGTCCAGCAGCTCGTTGATGCGCATCGTCCCCAAACCCTAACACGATCGTGTCAAGGTTTGGAAAACTGCGGGATTTCCAGGTACTTTACGCCGCGACCGACCAGCGTTCGGGCGTGCCTTCGATGCGCTCGGCGCGTCCCGTGACCTCCAGATGGCGCAGGTAGGAGAGCGTCTCCGACAGCCACCAGTTGGCCGTCAGCGGCGTGATCGCCGCGCCGTAGATCTTCGGGATCGCGTCGAACGCGGTCACCCCCGGCTCGGCCGCGATGACCTCCTGCACCTTGGCGATCCGCTCGCGCACCAGCACGCGGTTGGCGTCGATGTGCGCCTGGACGTCGGTGAACGTCCGCCCGTGGCCGGCGAGGCAGAGCCGCGCGTCGAGCTCCTGGACGAGGTCGAGCGAGTGCAGGAACTCGCCGGCGGGATCGGGCGAGTAACCGTAGTCGTAGTACAACGAGACGCGGCCGAGCAGGTGGTCGCCGGAGATCAGGATCCGGCGATCCTCCTGGTAGAGGCAGACGTGCGACGGCGCGTGGCCGGGCGTCTCGTAGACCTGCCAAACACCCAAGTCGGTGGTGATCTCCACGCCCGGCAGGAGGTTGCGATGCGGCTCGATAATCCCCGCGATCCCATAGCCCTGGCCGCGCCGCGCCTCGCTGTAGCGCTTCAACGGCTCCTCGGGAACGCCGCTCTGGCGGGCGACCTCGATGCGGCGATCGAACGCGGTCTCAGGGTCGCGCGCGGCGCTGAGCATGTGCTCGTGATTGGGGTGCATCCAGAGCTCGCAGCCGGTGCGCTCGACGATCGTCGCGGCCTGCCCGTAGTGGTCGGAGTGCGCGTGCGTGCAGACCAGCAGCCGGATGTGCTCGAGCTTCAGGTTGACCTGCGCGAGCGCGCGCTCGAGGTTGGCCATCGAGCCCGGCTCGTGCATGCCGGTGTCGACCAGGACGATGCCGTCGCCGGCCGCCAGCGCCCAGGCATTGCAGTGCGGGACGCCCGGCCAAGGCAGCGGCAAACGCAGCCGCCAGACCCCCGGCAGCACCCGTTCCCCACGTCCCACTTCCCGCTTGCGATTGGCCTCCGGCATCGAGCCCAGCCTAGTCCGTCAGCCCTCTAGACTCCCGGCATGTCAAGCAACGCTGTCAGCAACGGCCGTGTGCGGATCCGGCCCGGCCTCGCGCGGCTCATGGCGACCGAGCCGGAGCAGATCGCCGAGGGCGTCTGGGTCATGCGGGGCGGCTTCCCGCTGAAGTCCATGAACGTGTACTTCGTCCGTGACGGCGACGGCGTCCTGCTCTTCGACGCGGGGATCAGCGACATGACGGCGGCGGTCGCCAGGGGCGCTGCGCAGTTCGGCGGGCTCACGCGGATCGTGCTCGGCCACGGCCATCCCGACCACCGCGGCGTCGCGCCCGGGCTCGGGGTGCCGACGTACTGCCATCCCGACGAGGTCGCCGACGCCGAGGGCGACGGCGGGAGCCACTACTTCACGTTGGACGAGCTCGATCCCCACGGGCGCTTCCTGCTCGGCTCGTTCCTTCCGATGTGGGACGGCGGCCCGGTGAAGATCGCCGGCACGGTGAGCGAGGGCGATGACGTCGCGGGCTTCAAGGTCATTCACTTGCCCGGCCACGCGCCGGGGTTGATCGGCCTGTGGCGCGAGAGCGATCGCCTGGCGCTGGTCAGCGACACCTTCTACACGGTGGATCCGCAGACGGGCATCCATGGCCACGTGCGCGTCCCCCACCGCGCCTTCAACAAGGACACCGAGCAGGCGCGCGCGTCGATGCGCAAGCTCGCGGCGCTGGAGCCGGCGACCGCCTGGGCCGGCCACGCCAATCCGCTGACCGGTGACGTGCGCGGCCAGCTCGAGACCGCCGCGGCGACGACCTAACGTGGGGCGCCGCAGCCGCCAGCGCGGGAAGGTCGACAAGCTCGAAGCGCCGAGCACCAACTACACGTCGTCCGACGGCGAGCAGGTGCTGACCCTGCGCGGCGCGCTGTCGCCCAAGTCGCGCGCGGAGTACGCGAAGGCCTCAGACCCCGCCCAAGCGCGGGCGGCGGCCAACGTCGAGGACGTCCGCGCCCGCGCGATCGAGTTCCTCTTCGAGCGGCTGGTGGCGGAGTGGACCGTCAACGAGGTACCGACCGCGGGCGCCAAGCCGCTGCTCGCGCGCTACCGCGCGGCGACGCGCGACGAGCGCCGGTGGATCACCGACGTGCTGCGCGAGCACTGTGACGAGTGGTTCCCCGACGTCAAGGTGCCGTAGCAGGCGTTCGGCCCTTACAGCGTGCGGTTGCGCGCCAGCGCTCGCTTGCGCGAGAGTGCACACCCATGAGGCACGCGACGCGCTTAGCGCTCACTGCGACGTTGGCGCTGGCGATCGCCGACGTCCCTGCGACAGCCGCGCCGACGTGGTTGGCGCCGACAACGTTGGACGGCAACCACGACGGGGCGGTCAGCGCTGCCACGAACGCGAATGGCGACACGATCCTCGGCCTACGCGACACCTCCCACGGCGCGCCATATCTCGCCTCGGCGGGTTTCCGACCGGCGGGCGGTCCGACCACGGCGGTCACGGCGGTGGCTCCGGCAGCCGCCGGTTCGACCTACGACCAGGATGTAGCGATCAACAGTCGCGGGGATGCCGCCCTGGTGTGGACCGACGCGATGTCGATCTGGCTCGCCATGCGCCCAGCGGGCGATGCCGGGTTCTCGTCGCCGATCTCCATCGCGCCGAGCGGCACCGACTCGGCGCAGGTCGCCATCGACGATGCGGGCGCCGTCGTCATGGCATGGACCGCACCATCGGGCGGCAAGCAGCTCGTCTTCTTCACCGTGCGCAACCCGGACGGGACGCTCGGGCCGATCAGCAGCAGCGCCGCCGGCCAGGACGCCACGTCACCCACCGTCGCAGCGGCCCGCGACGGCCACGCAGTCGTCGCCTGGTCGCGCAGCGACGGAACGCACAACGTGATCCAGGCGGCGACGCGCACCCCCGGCACGACGAGCTTCGTGCCGACCGGCGATCTCTCCGACAGCACTCAGTCGGCGGACTCCGCCGACGCGGCGATCGCCGACGGTGGCCACGCAGCGATCACCTGGTCGCGCACAGACGGGACGCACACCATCGTCGAGGTGGCGCGCCGCCAGGGCGAGGGGGTGTTCTCCAGCGGCCAAGGACTGTCGCCGACGACGGTCGACAGCCACCATCCCACGGTCGCGGTCAACACCGCCGGGCAGGTCTTGGTCAGCTGGTCAACCGACGTCGCTGAAGCCGACGCGCGCGTCGGGTCGCTGACCGGCGACTTCGGGCCTCTCCAGGTGCTCTCGCCGTACTACGGGGGCGGCATGACGGACGCGGCGCTCAACGACGACGGCATGGGTCTGGTCACCTGGGTGGGCGTGTCTCACTTCACCTGCGTGGAGTGCGCCAACGCTTGGGCCTCGATCATGCCGCCGGGCGGCATGTTCGGCACGCCGCTCAAGATCAGCCCGGACAGCGCGTCCTCGATTGCCGTCCAGCACGTGCAGGGTGCCAGCGCTGGCATCGACGCCGAGGGCAACGCGGTGGCCTACGCACGGACCCGCAGCAACGGCGATCGCCACATGTACGAGCGCCTCTACGACGGCGCGGGCCCGCGGCTCGACGACCTGTCGATGCCCACCGCGGCGACGGCGGGGACGAGCGCAGCGTTCACGGTCGAGCCGTTCGACGTGATCTCCCCGGTTGCCTCGACGTCGTGGTCGTTCGGTGACGGCAGTCCGGCGGCGAGCGGGACAGGCGTGCAGCACAACTTCACGGCGGCGGGCAGCTATGACGTGACCGTGACCAGTACCGACGCCGTGGGCAACGCGTCGAGCGCGACGCGCAAGGTCACGGTGGCCGCGGCGCCGATCGCGCCGCAGCTCCCCAAGGGTCCGCCGGCGCTCCCCGTGAAGGCCAAGGCGCCGGTCAAGTGCAAGGTCCCGTCGCTCAAGAACCTCAGCGTCGTCCGGGCCAAGGCCAAGCTCAGGAGCCGGCACTGCAAGCTCGGCACGGTGACGACGCCGCGGAAGCTGAAGCGCAAGCACGGACTCGTCGTCCGCAGCCAGTCTCCCAAGGCCGGATCGAGCACCGTCAGCGGTACGAAGGTCAACGTGATGCTTGGGACCAAGCCGAAGCCCAGGAAGAGGGTCCGCGGGCGGTAACGTCCTCCCGCGTGCCGACCGTCCAAGACGTTCCCGCCCGCCTGCTGCTCGGCTCCGGCCCGTCGCCGGTGCCCGAGCGCATCCTGAAGGCCTTGGCCCATCCGACGGTCGGGCATCTCGACCCCGCCTTCGGCGCGCTGCAGGACGACGTCGCCGCGCTGCTGCGCGCGACGATGAAGACCACCAACAAGGTCACGTTCCCGCTGAGCGCGACGGGCAGCGGCGGGATGCAGGCGATGGTGGACACCTTGATCGCGCCGGGCGAGCGCGTCGTGGTCGGCGTCCACGGTGCGTTCGGTGGGCGGATGGCCGATGCGCTGGGGCGCGCGGGCGCCGACGTGGTCAAGGTCGAGGCCGAATGGGGCCGCGCGCTGTCGGTCGACGCCTTGATCGAGGCGGCATCCGACACGTCCACGCGCGCGCTTTTCGTCGTCCACGGCGAGACCTCGACCGGCGTTGCCCAGCCGCTCGACGGCCTGGCCGAAGCCGTCCACGCGCATGACGGGCTGTTCTTGGTGGACTGCGTCACCTCGCTCGCCGGCCACCCGCTGGACCTCGACGCGGCCGGCGTCGACGCCGCGTTCTCCGGCACGCAGAAGTGCCTCAACGTGCCGCCGGGGCTTGCGCCGTTCACGGTCGGCGACCGCGCCCTCGGACGACTGCAGCGCCGCTCGTGGTACTTCGACCTGCAGGCGATGGTCGACTACTGGTTCGCCGACGGCCCGCGCGCCTACCACCACACCGCGCCCATCAACATGATCTACGCGCTGCACGAGGGGCTGCGGATCGTGGAGGAGGAAGGGCTTGCCGCGCGCTGCGACCGTCACACGCGCGCGCACGAGGCGCTGCGCGCCGCCTTCTCGGTGCTGGGCTTCGAGCGCTTCGCTCCGGACGGCGAGCAACTGCACTCGCTCCTGGCGGTGCGCGTGCCGGAGCACGTCGACGAGGCCGCCGTCCGCGGCGCGCTGCTGCGCGAGGACGGGATCGAGGTCAGCGGTGGCCTTGGCCCGCTGGCTGGCCGCGCGTGGCGGATCGGCGTGATGGGCGAAGGCGCTCGTCCAGAACCCCAAGAACGCCTTGTCCGCGCAGTGGCTCGGCGGACCAACGGCGACGAGCACGCGGCCGTCCGCGCGTTGGCGGAAGGATGGGCGGCGGCATGAGCTTCGAGCCGTATGACTTCTCCGAGGTGACCGACCACCTCGACCCCGCGAAGTTCGCCGACCTGCTCGCGGGCTACTGCCTCGACGTCCAACCCGACCAGCAGGTGCTCGTCCGCTCGACCACGCTCGCCCAGCCGCTGTTGCTGGAGCTCCAGCGCGCGATCCTGGAGCGTGAGGCCTGGTGCTTCTTGCGCGTCGAGCTGCCCGGCGAGGCGCGAGGGTTCTACGACCACGCGCAAGACCATCATCTCGACAACTACCCGTCGCTGGCCTACGAGGAGGCGCGCAAGATCAACGCGACGGTCGGCATCCAGGCGCCCGACGACGTCCACGCGCTGGCCGGCGTCGACCCTGAGCGGATGACGCGCGCCGCTCGCGGCCGCCGCGAGGTCCGCGAGCAGATGCTCAAGAAGCGCTGGTGCTCCACGCTGTGGCCAACCCCCGCCAGCGCGGCGCTCGCCGGCATGGCGCTCGACGACTTCTCGCGCTTCGTCGCGGGCGCGCTCTTTCTCGACCGGCCGGACCCGGTTGGTGGCTGGCGTGAGCTGCATCGCTTCCAGGAGGCGCTGATCGGCCGCCTGTCGGGCGCGAAGGAGCTGCGGATTGAGGCCGAGGGCACCGACTTGCGGCTGAACGTCGCCAAGCGCACGTGGGTCAACAGCGACGGCAAGCGCAACATGCCCTCCGGCGAGGTCTTCACCGGTCCGCACGAGTCCTCGGCGACCGGCCGGATCCGCTTCACGATCCCCTCCTCGCCCGCCGGCGTCGACGTCCGCGGCGTGGAGCTCGAGTTCCGCGACGGCGAGGTCATGTCCGCCACGGCCGAGCACGGTGAGGAGTACTTGCGGCGCGCGCTGGCCACCGACGACGGGGCCCGGCGTCTCGGCGAGGTCGGAATCGGGACGAACTTCGGGATCGACCGGGCGATCGGAGCGATCCTGTTCGACGAGAAGATCGGCGGCACCGTTCATGTCGCACTTGGCCGCTCGTACCCCGAGACCGGCGGCAAGAACATCAGCGCGCTGCACTGGGATCTGATCTGCGACCTGCGAGTCGGCGGCAGGCTGAGCGCCGACGGCGAGACGATCATGGAGAACGGGCGCTTCGCGTGGCCGGTTGAGCCGAGCAAGGCCTAGGGCCCGTAGATCAGCGCTTCCCACTCACACCGTTCGCAGCGCCACCGTCGGCGGCATCCGCGAAGCCCGAACCGCCGGCATCAGACCAGCGAACGCGCCGATCAGGATGGCCGAGGCGATGCCGCCTGACCACGCCTCGACGGGGATCACGACGGTCCAGCTCTTCGAGCTGGCGTAGACAGCCGTCGCCGCGACCCCGGCCAGCACGCCGGCGACCCCGCCGATGACGGCGAGCAGGATCGACTCGGCGAGGAACTGGGTCCGGATCTGGCCCTTCGTCGCACCGAGGGCGCGGCGGAGGCCGATCTCCGAGCGGCGTTCGAGTACCGAGATGATCATGATGTTGGCGACGCCGACGGCACCAACGATCAGGGCCACCACCCCGAGCCCGAGGAAGAGGCTGTCAAACGCCCCGGCCGCGGCGGCCCGGGCGGTGAGCACGTCGGAGGGCTGGCTCACCTTCACCTCGTTCGGTGCCTCGGGGTTGGCGGTCTGCGCAAGCAGCGACTGCACGGCCGCCTCGTGACCGGTGGCGGCACGCACGTAGATCGAGCTCGGCGGGCCGGCCTCGCCCGTGCCGTCGACCATGCTGACGTAGCCGAGGTACGTCTGAGCGGCCCGGTAACCGATCAACGCGCTGTTGTCGACGTCGGACGCCAGCGGCGAGGGCCTCAGGATGCCCGCCACGTTGAACCACTGGCCGCCCAGCCAGATCCGCTGATCGGGGTGGATCCGGTCGATCCCCAGCTGTGCGGCGGCGGCCGAGCCGAGTACCGCGACGGGCTCACGAGCGGTGCCCGCGTTGAGCCAGTTGCCGCGGGCGACGCCGGTGCCAAGCACGGACGGCAGGTTCAGGCTGGCGGCCTGCACCTGGAGGCCACCCGTGTTGCCGACCGGGATCATTGAGTTGCGGTAGACGTGCTTGTCCTTCATCAGCGCGGTGTCTGCCAGCAGTCCGACGTGCTCCAAGTGCGTGATCCGCGCCGGCGCTTGGAGGGGCAGCTTTGCCTCTCCCCCGGTGAGGCGCTGTCCGGTCTCGACGGTCAGCAGGTTCGTGCCGAGCCGGTCGATCTGCGCGAGCAGCCCGGCCTGCGAGGAGGCCGACAACCCGAGGATCGCCACGATCGCCGCCGTGCCGATCGCGATCCCGAGCGCCGACAGCGCGGCGCGCAGCGGCCGCGCGCGCAGCCCCACGCTCGCCACGCGCAGCCCGTCCTGCAACCGCAGGCGTCCGCCCATGGCACTCATGAGACCACCTGACCATCAAGCATCCTGATCTGACGCGGCAGCTGATCGGCGAGGCCGCCGTCGTGCGTGATCATGAGGATGGTCGCGCCGGCGGCGTTGAGCTCGCGGATGAGCTCCATGATCGATGCGCCGGTGGTGCTGTCGAGGTTGCCGGTCGGCTCGTCGGCGAGCACGATCGCCGGACGCCCGACGAGCGCCCGGGCGATCGCAACGCGCTGTCGCTCGCCTCCGGAGATCTTGGTGGGCTTGAACGTCGCGCGGTGGGCGAGTCCGACTCGTTCGAGCGCCTCGTCGGCGCGCAGGTACCGCTCGGCAGCCGCGACGCCGGCGTAGAGCAGCCCGTCGGCGACGTTCTCGCGCACCGTGGCGTGCTCGGCCAAGAAGAACTGCTGGAAGACGAACCCGATCTCCCGAGCCCGCAGCAGCGACAACTCGCGGTCGCCGAGCCGCGCCGCGTCGACGCCATCGATCCGGACCACGCCGCTGCTGGGCCGCTCCAGCGTCCCCATGACATGCAAGAGCGTGGACTTGCCCGACCCAGAGGGCCCGACGATCGCCACCAGCTCGCCCCGCCGCACGGAGAAGGACACCCCGCGCAGCGCGGGCACCGGCGGCTGCTCGCCATAGACCTTGCTCACCCCATCGAGCTCCAGAACCACGCTCACAGCGATGGCACCACCACGTGATCGCCTGCGCGAACGTCGCCCTCGACCTGAACCCGTCCACCCGCGGTGTCGAACAGGCCCAGTTCAACAGCAACTAGCTCACGTTGCCCGCCGGCGCGGACCGCCTCGACCGCGAACCCGCCGCCGGACTTCCCAACGAGCGCGGTCACCGGGACGCTCAAAGCACGCTTCACACCCTTGGTCGTGATGTCCACCTGGACCGGGGCCCTGTCGAGCCCGCGCGCCTGCTTGCGCTCGTCGAGGCTGATGAAGGCCGGGATCGTCGCGTCCCCGACGTCATCGTCCTTCCCAGCGGTCTGAGCGACGTTCCCAAGCCGGTCCACCGTTCCCTTCACCGAGCGGTTGCCCGGGAGGGTGATCCGCGCACGATCGCCCGTCCTCACCTCACCCTGCTGCGACGCCTCAAGGTCCACCTGCACCTCCAGCGCGTCGGACGTGGCCTGCGCAACCGATCCACCCGACCGGGCGGATCCACCGAGCTCGCCGGTCACCTTGGCGATCCGCACCGGCTTTGGCAGGAAGACCGCATCATCAACAGCAAGCTCTCCGGTCCGGTCGAAGCCCTTGTCGTGCTGGAGCCGTTCGAGCGCAGCCTCCGTCCTCCAGGTGAAGTTGTCGTCACCGGGATCGAGGTCAACTCCGGCGCGACGGTCATACCCGAGTTGGTGCAGGTTCCCGTTGAGCTGACGGACGTCGTTGCCCTCATCGCCTATGGCTAAGTCGCGGTAGGCCGGGACCGTGCCACACAGCAGCAGCACCGGGCCGTCGTCGACCCGGTAGAGGACGTCGCCGCAAGCGACGCTGTCGCCTGCGGCGGGCAGCTTGGTGTACGTCCCGTGAGCCCGGTTGATCACCGAGTACGGCGAGCCGTCCGATCGCGCCCGATAGGTCAGGGTCCCGTTCAGGGAGACCATGGCCGAGAGCTCGCCTTGCACCACCGTCGCGGTGTTCGCCGGCAACTCCTGTGCGTCCGGGGTCGCATCGTTCGAACCGGACGCGACGACCACGCCACCGATGGCGACCAGGACGGCCACTGCGGGCAACACCAATGCCTTGCGCATCACCGGCCCTTCAGTCCCAGCTTGCTGGAGAAGATGGCACCGCACTTGCGCATCGCGGCGTTGAGCACGCTCATGCCACCGGCCCTGTCGGTGGACGGGATGCGACGCGTGTCGACGAGGGGGTCGCCGATGGCGGGGTCCGGGAAGTCCTTCACACCGTTGTCGCGGACGCACTGGGCGAACGCGAGAGCGCTCTCCTGCTCGGTGGTGTCCCGCTTGTGGCCCGTGAACCCCGATGGCTGCAGGGCTCTGCACGTGCCGATGGCCGCCTTCCACGCCGGGGCGTCCGGGTCCAGCGACGAGCCGTTCACGATCCCGTCGATGGTCAACTCGCCCGACGCGTCCGGGTCCGGGAACTCCTTGACCCCGTTCTTGCGCATGCACTGAGCGAACCTGACCGCCTTCTCCCGGACGGTGCCACCGCGGCTGGAGTTGCCGGAGGTGCTGGCAGCGCCAGCGGTGCCGGTCTTCGAAGGTGCGTTCGAGCCACAGCCCGCGCTGGTCAAGCCGATCACGGCGATCACCGCGAGCGTGGCCAACGGTCGGGGTCTTCTTCTCATGCTGGTCACTGCTGCATCCTCGGATCGTGCGTGGGGTCGGCGTAGGTGGGAGGACAACCGCGATCGGCGGCCTCGGAGCGCAGCTCGTAGTGCCAGGGCTCGTTGCCGTAGATCCGGCACAGCCCGTACGCGGCGCCGTGCTCGGACAGCCATGCCGCGGCATCCGACGGCCCGATGTCGACTGCGTCCCCCGACACGTGCGCAGACGTGTCGGGGGTGGCCACCCAGCGGCGAGCTTGCGCTTCTGAGCCGTACTTCGAGACCGCCTCACGGAGGAGCTGCTCCTGGTACTCCGGGGAACGCCAGCCGCTGTCGACGAAGAACTCGCCCCCGTCGCCCGCGGCATCGGTCACAGCCTGGCGCAGGGCAGCGAGAAGCGCTGGATCGAGCTTGGCGACGCCCGGAACCTCGTCATCGAAGACCGTCGTGCCGTCGGGGACGGCCCCGTCAGCCTCGCCGAGCGCACGAGGGTGATCGCTGCGAAGGACGTCGATGGATGGCGGGTCCGTCGAGGACGAGGACGACGACGTCGGCAACCGGGAGCCGAAGGCTGCGGCGATCGCCGCGATGACGACCAGCAGGCCGGCAGCACGGATCCTGCGGATCCGCATCCGATAGATCGTTCTTGAGACTGGTTGGCTGGAGGGCACGCCGCCATTGAAGGCAGCGTCGTATTGCCAGCACGTATGTGGTTTTCGATATGCCGGCGATATGCGCCAGCTCTAGCATCGGAGCATGCGCGTATTGCTCGTCGAGGACGAGCCCTATATGGCGGAGGCGATCCGCGACGGCCTACGCCTGGAAGCGATCGCGGCAGACATCGCCGGTGACGGCGCCACCGCGCTGGCGCTGCTGAGCGTCAACACCTACGACATCGCCGTGCTCGACCGAGACGTTCCCGGGCCGACCGGCGACGAGATCGCCAAGCGCATCGTCGCCTCCGGCAGCGGCATGCCGATCCTCATGCTCACCGCCGCCGACCGTCTCGACGACAAGACCTCCGGGTTCGAGCTCGGCGCCGACGACTACCTGACGAAGCCCTTCGCACTCCAAGAGCTCGTGCTCCGCCTCCGCGCGCTCGACCGCAGGCGCGCGCACAACAGGCCGCCGGTACGCGAGATCGCAGGTCTGCGGTTGGATCCGTTCCGCCGGGAGGTCTACCGCGACGGCCGCTACGTCGCGCTCACCAGGAAGCAGTTCGCCGTGCTCGAGGTTCTCGTCGCGGCCGAAGGCGGCGTCGTGAGCGCCGAAGAGCTCCTGGCACGGGCGTGGGATGAGAACGCAGACCCGTTCACCAACGCCGTGCGCATCACGGTCTCGGGGCTGCGCAAACGGCTCGGCGAACCCTGGATCATCGCCACGGTACCCGGCGTCGGCTACCGCATCGACACGGCACCCGGCACCGGGCCTGAGGGAGGAGACCGTGGATAGAGCGCCTGGGCTGAGCGTTCGCCTCAAGCTGACCCTCAGTTATGCCGGGTTCCTCATGGTGGCAGGCTTCCTGATGCTGACGGCCGCGTGGAGCGTCGGCCGGCCGGGGCAATCGTCCGACTTCCTGCTGCGATA
>JBEVLC010000333.1:0-4011 GCA_040509415.1 Baekduia sp.
CTCGGGGGGGTCGGGGCGCTCGCGGCGCGCGACGACGAGCGCCTGCCCGACGTGGCGTTCCAGCTCCTGCTCTACCCGGTGACCGACGTCGTGACCAAGACGGAGTCCTACGCGCGCTTCTCCACCGGCTACCTGCTGCGGGAGTCCGGGATGGACTGGTACATCTCCAAGTACCTGCCCGATCCGGCGCGGCGCGCCGAGCCCCAGGCCTCACCGCTGCGCGCGCCACGGCTTGCTGGGCTACCGCCCGCCTACGTGGCGACCTGCATCCCCGACGTCCTGCGCGACGAGGGCGAGGCCTATGCCGCACGGCTGCGCGAGGCCGGCGTCGCCGTCGCCACCCAGCGCCACGATCAGATCCACGGCTTCTTCAACACCACCGCGGCGCGCAGCAGCCGCCAGGCCTTCGCGCAGATCGCCGGCGCGCTGCGCCAGGGCCTGGCGTCAACGTCCTAAGTCCGAATCGGCCCCGGCCCGTCACCCGCTGCCGGTACCCTGAGCGCGAGAGATGCCTGCCCGTCCGCCCGCCCGCACCAAGCCCGACGCACCCGACCACGTGCCGTGCATGGAGCTGACCGAGGGCGAGGCGCGCTACCTGCTCGCGCTGCGCGATCTCAACTCGGCCGGCACGCCACCATCGCAGGCAGCGGTCGCGCGCAAGGTCGGGGTCTCGCACCCCACGGCACTGGAGATGATCCGCCGCCTGCGCGCGCTCGACCTCGTCGCGCCCGACGCGCTGACGCTCACGGCCAACGGCACCAGCGCGGCGCTCGTGCTGACCTCGCGCCGTCACGCAGCACGCGTCCTGGCCCACGAGGTCCTCGGCCTCGACGACGAGCAGGCCGACGCCGAGGCCGAGGCGCTGGCGACCAGCCTCTCGCCGGTCCTCGCCCGCCGCCTCGTCGCCTGGCGCACGCGGCGCGACACCGAGTAGCGCTGCGACACAGCCCGCCGCATGCGCGGCGTAGATGAGATTGGTTCTCGCTTATACTGGCGCGCTCGTGCCCGCCCCGTTCGACCTTCCGTTCGTCCAGCGCGCCGTCGTCGAGATCGCGTTGCTCGCCGTCGGCTCGGGGATCTTGGGGACGTGGATCGTGTTGCGCGGGCTGAGTTTCTACGCACACGCGGTCGGCACGGCCGCCTTCCCGGGTCTCGTCCTGGCCGACGGCCTCGGCTTCTCGCCGCTGCTCGGCGCGCTGGCGACGGCGGGGATCGTGGCGATCGGCGTGGCCGCGATCGCCAACCGGGGCCGTGCGGAGTACGACTCGGCGACGGCGCTCGTGCTGGTCGGCGCGCTCGCCGCGGGGGTGATCCTCGCCAGCGACGTCTTCCACTCCCAAGGCAGCGTGGAACGGCTGCTGTTCGGCAGCCTGCTGCTGATCGACGGGACCGACCAGGTCGTCGCCGCGGCCGTCGGGGTCGCCGTGCTGGCGACGGGCGCGGTGCTGGGCCGGCGCTGGCTGGCGTCGGGCTTCGATCGCGACAGCGCCCGTGCGCTGGGCGCGCGGTCGCCGCTGCCCGACCTGCTGCTGCTCGCGCTTGTCGCCGCCTCGGCGGTCGCCGCGCTGGACGCGATCGGGGCGCTGCTCTCCACGGCCTTGCTCGTGGTGCCCGCCGCAACGACCCGCCTGCTGGTCGACCGGCTGCGCACCTGGCAGCTGGCGACGGTCGCGCTGGTGATCGCCGAGGGGATCGCCGGGCTGTGGCTGTCGGTGCAGACCAACGCGCCGCCGGGCGCGACGATCGCGGTGGTCGGCGGCGTCGTGTTCGCGCTCGTGGCGTTGGGTCGCGCGGGCCGGACGCGCTTGGTCGCGGCACGCGGAGCGGTCGCGTGAGCGACGCGCCGCTGCTCGCCGTCGACGGCCTCTGCGCCGGCTACGGCGGCCCGCCCGTCCTGCGCGACGTCAGCTTCGGCGCCACCGCCGGCCAGCGCATCGCCGTCCTCGGCCCGAACGGCGGCGGCAAGACGACGCTCTTTCGGACGCTGCTCGGTGAGCTGCGTCCGGCGACCGGCACGCTGACGCGCCCGGCGCGGATCGGCGTGGTGCCCCAGACCGAGCGCTCGCGTCTGGACTTCCCCGTTAGCGCGCTGGACGTCGCGCTGATGGGCACGCTGTCGACGTTGCCGTGGTGGCGCCGGCCGGGCCGCGCCGACCGCAAGCGCGCCCGTGCCGCGCTGGCCGATGTCGGTCTGGCCGACCGCGCCGATCGCACCTTTGGCGACCTCAGCGGGGGCCAGCGCCAGCGCGTCCTGGTCGCCCGCGCGCTGGTTCAGGACGCGCCGGTGCTGCTGCTCGACGAGCCTTACGTGGGCCTCGACACGCCGAGCGTCGCCCTGCTCGACGAGCTGCTGGCACGGCTCGCCGCGCAGGGCCGCGCGCTGCTGATCGCCACCCACGACGTCGACCAGGCGCGCGGCTGGGAGCGCGTGCTCTGCCTCAACCGCCGTCAGGTCGCCTTCGGGGCGCCCGCCGACGTCCTGACGCGGGAGACGCTCGAGGCGACCTACGGCGCCGAGATCGTCGAGCTGCCCGGCGAGCGGTGCGTGCTGCCCCCGCACCACCACGAACACGGCCACGACCACGACCACGGCGCCGCGTGATCGTCGCGACCATCTGGCACAGCCTGATCGCGCCGTGGGAGCAGGGGATCGACCGCCGCGCGATCTTCGAGGTGATCCTGCTCGGGCTGATCGGCGGGACGCTCGGCTGTTGGATCATCTTCTACAACTTGAGCTACTCCACCGAGTCGCTCGCCCACGCGCTGCTGCCGGGCGTCGTCCTCGCGGCGCTCGCCGGGATCCCGATCATCGTCGGCGGAGCCGTCGGGTTGGCGGTCGCCGCGCTGGCGATCGCGCTGGCGGCCCGGACCCCGGCGGTGGGACGCGACACGGCGGTCGCCGTCGTGGTCACCGCGCTGCTCGGGCTGGGCGCGTTGCTGGCGCTGGCGCCTGACACGCCGGCGGGGCTCGGGTCGTTGCTGTTCGGCGACGTGCTCGGGGTCAGCGACACCGATCTGGCGCTGGCGGGCGGGTTGGCCGTTGCGGTGCTGGTGGCCCTGGCGCTGTTGCACGGGCGGTTGCTGCTCGTGGGCTTTGACCGTCTCAACGCTGCCGCCTTGGGTGTGCGACCGGGCGTCGTGGATCTCGCGCTGCTGTTGCTGGTCGCCGCAGCGCTGCTGGTCGCCGTGCAGGGGCTGGGCAACCTGCTCGTCGTCGCCGTCCTCGTCGGCCCTGCGGCTTGCGCCCGCGCGGTGACCAGGCGCATGTCGACGATGATGGCGGTCGCCGCGGGGGTTGCGGTGGTAGCCGGGTGTGGTGGGTTGTACTTGTCCTACTACGCCGAGACGGCGGCGGGGGCGTCGATCGCGGCGGTGATCGTGGGGGCGTATGTGGTGGCGCTGGGCGTTGGCGCGGCGGGGCGGCGAGTGCGGGCGACGGCGACCGCTTAGCCGGAGCCCGGGCCGCCCGCCCTACTCAGCGCACTCCGCGCACGCCCCGTGCAACACCACATCATGCTCGGCGACCGTGAACGTCACCCGGCGCGCCAGCCGCTGGATCGAGCGCTCGAGCTCCGGATCCTCGAACGGGATCACGGTGCCACAGGCGTCACAGACCATGTGATGGTGATGGCCTTCCTCGCGTGCCGCCTCGAACCGCGCCAGGCCTTGGCCGACCTCGACGCGCGTCACCAGCTTGAGGGCTTCGAGCTCTTCGAGGATCCGGTAGATCGACGCCCGCGCCACGGGCCGGGCACCGCCGTCGCCACCGCCACCGCGCAGTGCCTCCTCGATCTCGGCCGCCGAGAGCGCGCAGCGCTGCGCGTCGAGCAGGCCGATCAGGGCCGCCCGCGCTCCGCCACGCCGGTAGCCAGCGTCAGCGAGCGCCTCGGTCGCGCGGGCCGACCAGCCCTCGGTGGCGCCATGGTCGTGGCCGTGGTTGGTGGGACCCATTCCCATCCAGGGTACCGGCGGGCGCTCATCGCACGGCCAGCGCAGGTGCGGCGGCTGCTC
>JBEVLC010000334.1:0-4619 GCA_040509415.1 Baekduia sp.
GGGCCCCGCGAGCGAGACGCGGCCGAGTCCGACGGGGTGCGATAGCGCTGAAGCTTCCACAGTGGTCCTCCTCCTCGCCGACTCTAACGGGAGGTCAGGAAGAAGGTTTCGCGTTCCTCAGAGAAACTTCACGAAATGACCAACGTCGTGATCACCTCCGCCGCGCGCACCGCGATCGGCTCCTATGGCAAGTCGCTTGCGGGCGTCGCGCCGACCGATCTGGGCGCGACGGCCGCGAAGGCCGCGATCGAGCGCGCGGGCATCACGCCAGAGCAGGTCGAGCACGTCGTGTTCGGCAACGTCATCCACACCGAGACGGCCGACGCCTACATGGCACGCGTCGTCGGCATGAAGGCAGGCATCCCGAAGGAGACCCCGGCCTTCACCGTCAACCGCCTTTGTGGCACGGGCGTCCAGGCGCTCGTGAGCGCCTGCCAGGCGATCCAGACCGGCGAGGCCGACGTCACACTCGCCGGCGGCGCCGAGTCGATGAGCCGCGCGCCGATGTGGCTGTCCCAAGGCCGCTGGGGCTCGAAGATGGGCCCGGCGCCGGTGATCGATCCCGTCCAGGGCGCGCTCACCGATCCGTTTCACGACATCAAGATGGGCGTCACCGCCGAGAACCTGGCCGAGCGCATGGGGATCTCGCGCGAGGAGCAGGACGCGTTCGCGGTCGAGTCGCACCTGCGGGCCTCGAAGGCGCAGAGCGAGGGCCGCTTCGACGACGAGGTCGTCCCGGTCTCGGTGAAGGTCAAGCGCGAGGTCGTGGACTTCCTTAAGGACGAGCACATCCGCCACGGCGTCGACGCGGCCGGCATGGCCAAGCTGCCGACGATCTTCAAGAAGGACGGCGGGACGGTCACGGCGGGCAACGCGTCGGGCATGAACGACGCGGGCGCCGCGCTGGTGCTGATGAGCGACACGAAGGCCGCCGAGCTCGGCGCGCCCGTGCGTGCGCGCGTGCTCGGCTACGCGTCCTGTGGCGTGGACCCCGAGATCATGGGCATCGGCCCGGTCCCGGCGGTCCGCAAGGTGCTTGACCGCGCGGGTGTCTCGCTTGATGACATCGGCGTCATCGAGCTCAACGAGGCCTTCGCCGCGCAGGCGCTGGCGGTGATGAAGGACCTTGACCTCGATCCGGCCCGCGTGAACCCCAACGGCGGCGCGATCGCCCTCGGGCATCCGATTGCGGCGACCGGCGCGGCGATCACCGCCAAGTGCCTGTCGGAGATGGATCGCGCTGGTCACCAGTACGGCCTGGTGACGCTCTGCATCGGTGGCGGCCAGGGCATCGCCCTGCTGCTAGGCAGGGAGTAGCACCGCTCGCGGCGCCTTGGGCCGCGGAGGACAGGTACCCTCCGCGGTCCATGGCGCACTTCGAGTCCGACGCCGAGGTCTACGACCAGCTCGGCGGCATCCTGAACAACCTGGTGTACAACAGCGCTCGCCGTGAGCAGCTGCGCCAGGCCGATGCGGTGGTGCAGTTCGCCTTCCGCCAGCCGGACGCGACCGTCACGCTTGACATGCGCGCCCGCAAGCCGGCGCGCATCGATCTCGGCGAGACCAAGCTGCGCGCCGACGTGGTCCTGGCGATGGACGCCGACACCGGCCGCGCGCTGCTGACCGGCGAGCTGAGCCCGACGCTCGCGCTCGCCCGCGGCGACGTGCGCACCAAGGGACCGGTCGGCAAGGTGCTGCGCATCGTGCCGGCGACGGTGGGCGCCCACGAGGTCGAGGCGGACCTGGAGCCGGAGCCCGAGGCACCCGTGGATGCACCCGCAGCTGAGGCGCCCGTCGCGGAGCCCGAGGCGCCCGCCGAGAACGAGGCCGAGAAGGTTGCTGCCGAGGTTGAGGCCGAAGTCGTGGAGGTCGAGGCCGCCGCGGGCGACGTCGAGACCGAGGCTGCGCCTGAGTCCGAGCCGGAGGCCGCCTCCGCCGACGACGCCGAGGCCGTTGCCCCGGTCGATCCGCCGGTCGAGGCCGAGGCGCCCGCCGAGTCCTAGGCGCTGAGGTCGGGCCGCGCCGCCGCCACGGTGGCGCGCAACGTCTCGGCGGCGTCGTGCTTCGGCCGCCAGCGCAGCAGCCGCCGGGCGCGGGCGGTGTCCATCAGCGTCGGTCGGCGCACCGCCTCGATCCACGAGACCTCGTCGGGCATCAGCGGCAGGCGCGAGACGACCTCGGCGGTCGCGTCGACGGCGAGGTCGGGCACCGGCACCGAGTAGTACCCCAACTCGCGTGCGAGGTCCGACATCGTGATCGTCCCGTCGCCGGCCAAGTTGTAGGCCCCGGGCTCGCCGCGGCCCAGCACGCCGGCGCGCAGCGCGGTCGCGACGTCGTCGTGGTGGACGAGCTGGAACGGCACGCCCGGATCGGGCAGCACGGGCTTGAGGATCGGCACGACGTCGAAGAGCGCGCGGACCGCGCCCGGCAGCTTCTCGCCCCAGCGCACATACGGGATCTGGTTGACGAGGATCGGCGCCTGCGGGCCCGCGACGATGCACGGCCTGAAGATGTAGGCGTCGATCTCCGCATCCTCCAGCACCTCGCTGAGCAGCGCCTCGACCTGCGCCTTGTGATGGGAGTACGGCATGCTCGCGTTGCCGGCCGCGGGATCGTCCTCGACGATCGGGCGATCCAGCGCCGGGAAGCCGTAGGCCGCCACCGACGAGGCGTACACCAACCGCTGCGCACCCGCCGCGACGGCCGACTCGAAGACGTTGCGCGACCCCTCCAAGTTGATGTGCTCGCTCTCGTGCGAGCCGGCGACGATGATGAACGCGAGGTGCACGACGACGTCGGCGCCGGTGCACAGCTCCTCCACCGACGCGCGATCCAGGACGTCGCCCTGGCGGTAGCGCACCTTGCGCCAGCCGTGCGCGACCGGATCGAACGGCCGTCGCGCCATCCCGACGATCTGCTCGACCTCACGTGCGCGATCCAGCGCGGTGACAAAGGGCTTGCCGATCTCGCCGGTCGGCCCGGTTACCGCGACGGTGAGGCCCACTTCAGGCGTCCAGCACGGCGTGCGGGACGAGGCTCCAGCCGTCAGGACCCGTCACGAGGTCGCCGTGCACGCGCGGGCCGTAGGTCGCGGCGTGCAGGCACGCCGGGCCGGGCTCGACGGGCATGCCGACCGGCAGCCGGGGCAGCCGCAGGACGCCGCCGCGCGGATCGGGCGTGACGCCCAGCCGGGCGGCGAACGGGAAGCCGTCGGGGCCGACGCAGGCCAGCAGCGCGGAGTCCAGGTCGTCGAGGCGCTCGTCCCACAACGCGGCGCCGCCCTCGGGGCCGGCGTGGCCGACCTCGGGCTCCTCGTTGTGGCCGGAGCGCACCTCCTCCAGGTGCGCGTCGAACAGCCGCGGCTCGGCATCCGGGTCGTCTGACGCCCACGCGTAGACGCGCTCGGGCCGGACGTGCAGCACGTCCTCCACCTGCGCGGTGCCCTGCACGAGCACCATCGGGCCGTCGTCGGCGAACAGCAGCGCGACATGCGGATCTTCGACCGCCGGCGGGTCCCCGGCGACGTCGATGCACGGTCCGCCGGGACGGTAAGCGGGAACCACTGAGTAGGCCACCGGGCGGCCGTGTCCGTCGATCGTGATCAGCTCGGCGACGGTGCAGCGCGCGAAGACCTCGCGCAGGTCAGACGGCAGCGTGGCGGTCATGTGGATCCGACACTACGCCTGCCGCGTCCGCGGCGCCACGTCTGCGGTCAGGAGGCGGCGGGTGCCGTGTCGTAGCCCTCTTCGCCAGGGAGCAGGATGCGCGCCTGCTCGCCGGCCATGACGACGCGCGGCGTGACCGCGACGACCTCACGCCCCGTGGCGAACGCCAGCAGCTCGTCGGCCGACGCGAAGCGCGACAGCTGCTCGAAGTGCTTGATGGTGGGGAAGACGAGCAGCAGCTTGCCCTCGGCGTAGGCGGCGAGCGCGTCCTGCGGCGTGAACCAGCCGAGGTCGACGCACTCGTCGCCATCGACGCGCGGCTGCGCGCCGTCGGGCAGCGGCGCGAGGAAGAAGTGCGTGTCGAACCGGATCTTGACCTCGGGCGGCGTGATCCACTGCGAGAAGCGCACGAGCCGCGCCGGGTCGACGCCCTCGATCGCGGCCTCCTCGGCCAGCTCGCGAACGGCCGCGGCGCGATGGGCGCTGTCGCCCTCGCCCTCGTGCGCGTCGACGGCGCCGCCCGGGAAGACCCAGGCGCCGCCCATGAACCGCTGCGCCGGGTTGCGTTGCACGAGCAGGATCTCGAGCGTCTGCGACCCGCCGCGCAGGACGATCACCGTCGCCGCCTGGCGCGGTACCGTGACCGCGCCGTCGTTGAGCTCTTCTCCCGGACCGGGGCGATCGACGTCCACGACCGCGGAGCCTACTGGCCGCCTGGCCAGTACCGTTGCAGCCAACATGAGCGAGAGCACCACCGTGCAGAAGTGGATCTGCGAATCCTGCGGGTTCATCTACGACCCCGCAGACGGCGACCCCGACGGCGGCATCCCGCCCGGGACCGCCTTCGAGGACATCCCGGACACGTGGTTCTGTCCGGTGTGCGGTGCGCGCAAGCGCGACTTCGTCGCTTACGAGGACTAGGCCAATCGCCTAGAGGGCGATTTGGCTTGCGGG
>JBEVLC010000335.1:0-2975 GCA_040509415.1 Baekduia sp.
CTAGACGTTGTGCCACAACGTCTAGGTGCCAGCGGCGCGAGCAATCGCGGAATCGCCCGCATCCGAGACAGGCATGCTGGAATGTCGGATGTGCCCACCACCGCCCCTGCCACGCCCGACCTCCGTCGCCAGCTGAACATCACCCTCGCCGTCGGCCTCGCCGACGCGCTGTTGCTGGTGGTGCTCATGTACTTCGCCTTCGTCGACCGCAGCGACACCGTGGTCCACATCCTCGGTCCGGTCCATGGCCTCGGCTTCATCGCGCTGGTGCTGCTCGCCGGCAACGGCGCGCTCCAGAAGCTCTGGGGCTGGTGGTTTCCGGCGCTGGTGATCGTCACCGGTGGCCCGGTCGGCTCGATCATCGGCGACGTCGTGCTGCGGCGCGGGCTCAACCAAACCGAGCACAGATAGGAGCACCTTCGTCATGGCCATCGACGCCTGGATCCAGCACCCGACGCCTCGTTTCATCGAGAAGGACATGTTCGCGTCCTTGCGCCGCTGGACCGGCGGGGAACCGCCTCTCGAGGAGCTCCCACTGGCTTTGACGCTAGAGACCATGGACGCGGGTGGCATCACCGAGGCGATGCTGTCGGCCTGGTATGGCCCCGAGGGCGCGCTGATCTCCAACGAGGAGGTCGCCGGCTGGGTCGCCGAGGCGCCGGGGCGCCTGCACGGCCTCGCGTCGGTGACTCTGCGCCACCCGATGGAGGGCGTGCGGGAGCTGCGCCATTACGTGACGAACCTGGGGTTCAAGGGCCTGCGGATGCTGCCCTGGCTCTGGGAAACGCCACCGACCGATCGGCGGTTCTATCCGCTCTACGCCGCCTGCGTGGAGCTGGGCGTGCCGTTCTGCACGCAGGTCGGCCACACCGGCCCGCTGCGCCCGTCGGAGACCGGCCGCCCGATCCCCTACATCGACCAGGTCGCGCTCGACTTCCCCGAGCTGACGATCGTCTGCGGCCACCTCGGCTACCCGTGGACCGAGGAGATGATCGCCGTCGCGCGCAAGCACGAGAACGTCGTGATCGACACCTCCGCTTACACGACCAGCCGCCTCCCGCCCGAGATCATCGCCTACATGAAGTCACGCAGCGGCCGTCACAAGGTGCTGTTCGGCTCCAACTTCCCCATGATCACCCCCGAGCACGCGCTGGCCGGCCTCGATGCGCTCGGTCTCGATGACGAGGTGCGCGACCTCTACCTGGAGGGCAACGCGCGGCGGGTCTTCGGCCTGCTGTGATCCGGGGATGAGCGAAGAGCCCGACGCCGTCGCCGACTTCCGCGCGCGGCGTGACCGGATCCGCGACGAGATGGGCGGCGCGGCACGGATCGAGCGACTCCATGCCCGTGGCGAGCGGACGATCCGCGAGCATCTTGACGCGCTGCTGGATGACGGCTCCTTCGATGAGGTCGGCACCTTCGTGCGCTCCCTGCGCCCTGAGGACCACGACGAGACGCCGGGCGACGGCAAGGTCGGCGGGCACGGCACGATCGACGGGCGCCCGGTCACGGTCGCCGGCGACGACATCACCGTCAAGCGCGGCTCGTCCTCGCCGATGGGCTCACGTCGCCTCGGCCGTCTCTTCGCGCACGCCGAGCGCAGCGGGCACCCGATCGTCTACTTCGGCGCCACGGGCGGCGCGCGCATCCCGGACTCGCTCGGCTCGGCCGGCTTCGCGCAGGTCGCCGTCGATGTCGAGCTCTTCCGTCGCGCCCGCCGCGTTCCGTTCATCACCGTGATCGCCGGCGACTCCTTCGGCGGCTCGTCGTTCGTCAGCGCCGCCTCGGACCTCGTGATCCAGGTCCGCGGCACCTGCCTGGCGGTCACCTCGCCGCTGGTCGCCAAGATCGCCACCGGCGAGGACCTCACCAACGACGAGCTCGGCGGCGTCGACGTCCACGCGCGCAAGACCGGCCAGATCGACCTCGTCGCCGAGGACTACTACGAGGCCTACACCTTGATTCGCCGCGCGCTCGCGCTGCTGCCGGCCAACGCCAAGCAGCGCTCCGCGCGCACCGGCGACGACGAGCGCCGGGCGGCGGGGATCCCAGTCGGTCCCGACCCCGAGCTGGCCGAGATCGTCCCCCGCCGCCGCTCGCGCGCCTACGACGTCCACAAGGTCCTGGCCCGCGTGCTCGACCCCGAGTCCCTGCTGGAGCTGGGCGCCGGCTACGGCCGCGGGCTGGTCTGCGGCCTGGGCCGCCTCGACGGCCACGCCGTCGGCGTCGTCGCCAGCCAGCCGAAGTTCTTCGCCGGCGCGCTGGACCCCGCGGCGTGCGAGAAGGCCGTCAAGCTGCTCTGCCTCTGCGACGCCTTCGACATCCCAGTCCTCTTCTTCCAGGACGTGCCCGGCTTCTTCGTCGGCAAGCAGGTCGAGCACGACGGCATGCTCAAGCACGCGATCCGGTTGCAGACCGCGCTCGCGCTCTCCGAAGCCCCGAAGATCACCACCATCTTGCGCAAGGCCTATGGGTTGGCCTACTTCAGCCTTGGCGGCAACGACAGCGGGGTAGACCTCGTCTATGCCTGGCCGACCGCCGAGATCTCGTTCATGGACCCGCTCGTCGCCGCCAACGTGGTAGCCGGCGGCGACGATGCCGCGCGCGACGCAATGGCCGACGCGATGCGCGCCGACATCGACCCCTACGGCGCGGCCGGTCTGATGAAGGTCGACGAGATCATCGACCCCGCCGACACGCGCGCCACGCTGGCCCGCGCGCTCACGCGCCTCGCCGGCCGCCCCGTCGCCGACGGCGCCCGCCGCCCGCTCGCGACATGGCCCACGTGCTGACTGCCACTAATAACCCGGACGGGTGTTTCCCCCCGCTGCGCGCTCGCGCGCAGCGACAACGACCATCAGGGTGGATCGCGGTGCCCGCTCACAAGGGATCTGGTCAGGACTCCCGCCGACATCGGGACGTCGGCTGCTGTGAACGCGTTCCCACTCCTCAGGTGGGCCGGGCCTCAGCGCCCG
>JBEVLC010000336.1:0-14453 GCA_040509415.1 Baekduia sp.
CGATCCGCGGGCGCGCGCGGTGACGTTCACAGGGTCCAACGGCGTCGGGCGCGGCATCGCGGCACGCGCGGCCGAGAGCGGCATCAAGGCCCAGCTGGAGCTGGGCGGGAAGAACCCGAGCGTCGTGCTCGCCGACGCGGACCTCGACCGCGCAGTCGGCTGCATCACCCGCTCGGCGATGTGGTCGACGGGCCAGCGGTGCACGGCGACCAGCCGCGCGATCGTTGTCGACGAGGTATACGAGGAGGTCGTCGAGCGCCTCGTCGCGGCGTCGACCGCCCTCGTGGTCGGCGATCCTCTCGACGAGGGGACGGACGTCGGGCCGGTCGCTTCGCGCAGCCAGTTCGACACCGTGGCCGGCTACCTCGCCATCGCGCAGGACCAAGGACTGAAGTGCGTCCTCGGGGGCGAGGCAGGAGATCCGGACGACGGGTTCTTCATCCCGCCGACGATCTATGCTGACGTCGACCCGGACTCACGCCTCGCAGTCGAGGAGGTCTTCGGGCCAGTCATCGTGGTGATCCGGGCGCGTGACGCCGAGCACGCGCTGGAGCTGGCCAACGCCACCGAGTATGGACTGTCGGCGTCGCTGTTCACCACCAACTTGTCGTCGGCCCTGCGCGCGACCCGCGAGCTGGAAGCCGGTGTCGTGCACGTCAACGGCGAGTCGGCCGGAGCCGAACCACACGTCCCGTTCGGGGGCATGAAGGCGTCGAGCACCGGCAGCCGCGAGCAGGGCAAGGCCGCCGCCGAGTTCTTCACCGAGACCAAGACCATCTACTTCGAGGCCGTCTGACAGGAGCCCTCGCGCACGAAGGACGCGGACGTAGGACGACCGTGGCCGCAAGTCAGCTCGACGCCGGTGCGCGTCGTGGACTCACCCGCGACGGTCGGTGCCGAGCGCCGTCAAATCGACGTAGCGCATAGCGTCCAGCGCCACGGTTAAAGTCACCAGCTGGGCGGCGTCGCTGAGATCGACCTCGAGGAGGTTCTCGATGCGGCCGATGCGGTGGTAAAGCGCCTGCCGGTTGAGGTGCAGGGCGCGGGCCGACTCGGCTTTGCGCCCGCCGTTCTCGCACAGGACCAGAAGCGTCGGAAGAAGCTCGTGCTTGCGTTGGCGATCGTGGTCCAGCAGCGGACCGAGGTTGCGGTGCACGAAGGATGCCAGCGCATCGTCGTGGCGCAGACGCCACAGGAGCAGCTGCAGTTCGAGCGCGCCGGCATCGAACCATGGCCGCTGCGGTAGACCACGGGCGCAGGCCGCGGCGTCACAGGCCAGGAGCAGCGCATCGCTCACTCCCGCCCAGTCCGTGATCGCCGCGACGCCCACGATGACTCCAACGTCGCGCTTCCGGCGCCGGGCGACGGCCTGGATGGCCTCGGCAACGACGCGGGCCACGTCCTCGCGATCCTCCGGGCGTCGCATCGCCACCAGGGCGAGAAGCTGGCCGCTGTTCGCCCTGGCCCCCGACAAGCTGGTCAGACCGCGGCCCCGTAGGTCGGCGTAGAGGTCGTGCAAGGCCGCGCTCCAGACCAGGTCGCCGACATCGCCAAGCACATCGGCGGCGACCGGGAGCAGGAGGCCGTGCTCTGCTCTGAATCCGAGCAGGGCGGCCTGCCGCTCGGCGCGCGTGCCGGTGATCGTCCCGCGGACGATCTCGTCGAGCACGTTGCCGCGCTCGCGGACGAACAGCTCCTCTTCCTGGCGCGCGCGCAAGAGGGCCAGGGCGATGACCGCAGCACCGTGGTCGAGCGCGATCCGGTCGAGCTCGAGCAGGGGGCGCTCACCACGGCGGGCGATCAGGCGGCCCGGCTGGTTGCCCGACCCCATGGGCACGGCGACCGAAAGCCCTGCGAGCGCGTCGTCGTCCGGGGCGGTGCGGAGTGCTTCCCAGTTGGTCAGCCCCTCGGGATCCCCGGCATGGAAAAGCAGGCGCCCGTCGCCGCTCTCGAGGTACACCGGGCCGTTCAAAGCGCGCGACAGCGCACCCAGCACCTCCGGCAGGCCGTCTCCGGCGAGCATGATCGCCACGAGCTGCTCTTGGAACTCCTGTCCCCGGCGGAGGAGGCGATGCTGGCGGTTGACGATCTCGGTGTGGATGGCCTCGGTGACGTCGACGAAGTGCACCTCGCGTCGTAGCGCGATCAGCGGGAGCTTCCGGGCTTCGGCCGCCTCGCGCAGGGGCTCGGGGATCGCCGGCAGGACCTCGCCGAGCTCGACGACGACGGCTGCAACGCGCCGGTCGGCGAGTTCGGTGGCAAACCTGCGCTGGGCGTCGGCGTGTGAGCCGATGCCCATGCCCGTGGTGAGGAGCAGCTCGCCACCCGAGAGCAACGACGCGATCTTCGGTACCTCGCCCGCATGCGCCCAGCGGATCGGTCGGTCCAGGTTCTCATGGCCCGCGACGACCTGCGGGAGTCCTCGTTTCACGACCGTCAGGGTGAGAGCCTCGGCGACGGTGATAGGTGCCTCGTCGGTTGAGGACGCGCTCATACGCGCATGATGTCGCGTCTGCGTGGTGGTCAGGATGCCGAGGTCGACCGCGCGGTGCATCGATGGCCGATGGCAACGAGCTTTCCGCCGACGTGCTCGACAGGGCGTCGCGTCTGAGGTCGATTCTGCCGACGGCCTGCCCCTGGACCGTCGGCGGCTGAGGGTCAGGATCAAAGGCATAGCACCGCGACCCGCTGGAGAGCCATGTCTCAGACTTCCGTAGCACCTGAACCACGCACCTTGCAGCACTACATCGGCGGCGCGTGGACGTCCAGCGTCGGCGGTGACTCCATCGTCGACGTCGACCCGGCGACTGGCGAAACGCTGGCACGGGTCCCGCTCGCGTCGGCAGCGGACGTCGACGCAGCGGTCAGCGCGGCCCGCGCCGTCCAGATCCAGTGGCGGACCCAACCCCCACAGGTGCGAGCTCGCGCGCTCTACCGCCTCCGCGACGTGCTCGACGCCCATCGCCACGAACTCGCGCAGCTGGTCACCCTGGACATGGGCAAGACGCTCGATGACGCCCTGGCCGAGGTCGGTCGCGGCATCGAGTCCGTCGAAGCTGCGATGGGCGGGCTGCACATGCTCAAGGGGCAGAACCTGGAGGGCATCGGGACCGGCGTCGACATCGAGCTGTTCCGCCAGCCCGTCGGTGTCGTCGCCGCGATCACCCCGTTCAACTTCCCGGCGATGATCCCGATGTGGTTCCTGCCCTACGCGTTGATCGCGGGCAACGCGTTCATCCTGAAGCCGTCGGAGCAGGTGCCGCTGACGGCCGAGCGCTACCTGCAGCTGATCGACGGGATCGAGGAGATCCCCACGGGACTGGTGAGCCTCATCCACGGTGCCCACGACGCGGTCAACGCGATCCTCGAGCACCCCGGCATCGACGCGGTGTCGTTCGTCGGGTCGGCTGCCACTGCCCGCTACGTCGCGTCGAAGGCGACCGACACCGGCAAGCGCGTGCAGGCGCTCGGCGGGGCCAAGAACGCCTTCGTGATCCTCCCCGACGCTGACCCTCGCACCGTGGCGTCGGGCGTTATCGGGTCGGCGTTCGGCGCCGCCGGCCAACGCTGCATGGCAGGCTCGGTCGCCGTCCTGGTCGGCACGCCCGAGGAACAGGACCGCTCGCTGGGCGTCATCGTCGAGGCCGCCGCGAACTTGCGCACCGGGCCCGGCGACGATCCGTCCACTGACGTGTGTCCGGTGATCTCCGCGAGCTCGCGTGCGCGCCTGGTCGACGAGATCGGGACCGCGGTTCAGGACGGCCTGACGCTCGTCCTGGACGGTCGCACGGCCGATTCCGGCGCGGGCAACGCGAACCTCGGCCCGACCGTCATCGACGGAGTGCCCCTGGATCACCGGGTGGCGACCGAGGAGCTTTTCGGGCCAGTCCTCGCCGTCGTGCGCGCAGCGAGTCTCGACGAGGCGCTCGCCTTCACGAACGAGAGCCGCTACGGCAACTCGACGATCCTGTTCACGGAGTCCGGTGGGGCTGCGCGGCGGTTCCGCGCACAGGCCGAAGCCGGAATGCTCGGCGTCAACATCGGCGTCGCGGCGCCGATTGCCTGGATGCCCTTCGGCGGCTGGAAGGCGTCGATCGACGCGGACCTCTCGGCCAACGGCGAGGACGCATTCCGCTTCTACACCCGCCAAAAGGTCGTGACCACGCGCTGGTCCGCCACGTCGACCTCTGCCACCGGCGGCATGCGGTTCTAAGCATGCCGAGAGACTCCAGAAACCGAACTCCGAAGAACCAGGGGCGACGATGCGGGAGTCAGTGGCTAGATCTCCTGGATCTCCGGCTCCTCTGTCGCGCGTGAGTCGGTGAGGGTAAGCGCGCCGCCGGCCGCGATCAGGCCGACCACCGCAGCGAGGACCCCGTAGGTGATCCGCTCGCCGTGGAAGAACGACGCCACTAGATCGCTGCTCCAGGTGCCGGCAGGAAGCTGGCGGGTGACCAGCGCGGCGATCAGCGTGCCGACCACGGCGGTGCCGACGCTCGTGCCGACCTCCTGAGCGGTGTCATTGAGCGCCGTGCCGATCGATGTGCGGTTGGCCGGCATCGCGTCGACGAGGGCGATGGCGCAGATCGTCATGACGGTGCGCAGACCGATCGTCATAACCACCATGCAGACCGCGATGGCGGCGTACCCGTGCTCGACGCCCCATGAGAGGCCGGCCAGCGACCCGGCCAGGCACGCCGCGCCGACGAGACAGGCGACGCGGTGTCCGAAGCGTCCCGCAAGCCACTCGGACAGAGGGGTCGCGGCGAGCATGGTCACGATGATCGGCAGGTTCGCCAGGCCGGCGCGCACCGGGCTCCACCCGTAGGCGTACTGGAAGTGGAGGATCAGCCCGAACATGACGCTGGCCATGGTGATCGACGTTCCGATCTGGGCGATCGCGGCGCCGCGGACGGTGCCGTTGGAGAAGAGCCCGAGGTCGAGCATCGGCGACGCGCTGCGCCGCTCGTGGCGCACGAACGCGAAGAGCGCTCCCACGGTGCCGGCGACCGACGCGAGCGTGATCGCCGAGAGCCACCCGTGCTGGACGCCGCTGGTCAGCGAGTAGCAGGCGAGGCCGATGGCGGTGACGCTCAGCGCGGCGCCCGGTAGGTCGAGCGTGTCGTCGGTCAGGTCCTCCGGCCGATCGGCCGCGACGCCGAGCCGGATGCCGATGCACGCGATCAGCGCGATCGGGGCGTTGACGACCAGCAGCCACTCCCACCGCACATGGGCCAGCGCGGTGCCGCCGAGCAGCGGACCGAGGACGAACCCGGACATGCCGACGACGATCATCACCGTCATGGCGCGCATGCGCAGCGCCTTGTCGTCGAACAGCCGGAAGACCAGCGAGTTGGTGATGGGTGCCATCGCCGCCGCGGCGATGCCGAGCCCGGCACGCAGGGCGATGAGCTCTCCGGTCGTCGTGACAAACACGACGGACAGGCTCAGCAGACCGAACACCGCGAGCCCCACGAACAGCACGCGCCTGCGTCCCAGGCGGTCGGCGATCGATCCGGCGGTGAGCAGGAGGCCGCCGAACGTCAGCGAGTAGGCGCCGGTGACCCACTGCAGAGCGGTCGTGCCGCTGCCGAGGTCACGACCGATCGTCGGCAGCGCGATCGACAGCAGCGTGTTGTCGACCATCTCCACGAAAAAAGCGAGGCAGAGGGCGGCGAGAGGGATCCAGGCCGCACGCAGGGAGGTGTAGGTGCGCGACGAGGCCGGCGCCGTGGCGGTGGTGGTGGTCATGGCCACAGCATCGGCACCGCCGCTCACGCGGCCGACACACGGCGCTCACACCGCGCGAGCCCCTGTGAGGCGGATGTGCGGGCGGTGTGAGCGGGGGTCGCACCTGTGGCAGACCTTCGCCTGGATGGCCGGGGTTGTTGGTGGTCTTTGTGCCGCTGGCGCTGCGCGCCTACGGGCGCAAGGTGTAGCTCGCGGGCTCCAGCCGGGCCAGGGCCGCGTCGCGGTCCAGCGCCCGGCCGGCCGCGAACGCCGCCTCGAATGCCGCATCGCCGAGCTCGTCGCGCAGCCGCGCGGTGAGCGCGACGACCTCCGGGCTCGTGCGGTCCGCTGAGCCGCGCAGGCGGGCCGCGGCGCCGAGGATCTCCGCGGCGTTGCGGGGCGCGCCGTCGTGGAGGGCCAGGGCCGCGACCGCCAGGCCGGCGAGCGCCACCACCGGCCCGTCGTCGGTGCCGACCGCGGCGGGGTAGGCCGCGACGACGTGGCGCCGGGCCTCCTCGGGGTGGCCTGCGTCGAGCTCGATCAGCGCGGCGCCGCCGCGCACCAGGGCCTCGGCGTGCCCGCGCGCCGGGCTGCCGGTGCCCAGCCGGTCGACCGTCGCCACCGCGTGGGCCATCACCTCCAGCGCCTGCTCGTGCTCGCCCAGCCGCCACAGGATGCGGGCGAGCGCGCTGCCGGTCATCGCGGCCTCGTCTCCGCCGAGGTCGGTCGCCTCCTCGGCGAGGCGGGCATGTTCGAGCGCCGCGGCGAGGTCGCCCTGACGGCTGCGGAGCGGCCGTGCTCACGATCGACCAGCGTCAACAGCGAGCGGTCGACGAGCGCCGCGAGCAGCTCCGGCACATCGTCGGCGCCGACGGGCGCGCCGACGCCAACCGTGGCCGCGCTGGTCGCGGTGACGCCCGCGGGGAAGACGGCGATCCGGCGGGCCAGCGCGCGCTCGGGCTCGCTCAGCAGATCCCAGCTCCAGTCGACCACGGCGCGCAGCGTGCGCTGGCGCGGCAGCGCGGCGCGGCTCCCACCGGTCAGCAGCCGGAAGCGATCGTCCAGGCGCGCGGCGATCTGCGCGGCCGGCAGCGAGCGTAGGCGCGCGGCGGCCAGCTCGATCGCCAGCGGCAGGCCGTCGAGCCGCCGGCAGATCTCCACGACCGCCGCGACGGTCGTGTCGTCGACGGAGAAGTCCGGCGCCGCCGCGGCGGCGCGATCGGCGAACAGCCGCACGGCCGGATGCGTCAGCGCCTCCTCGGCGCTCGCGTCCGCCGGCGGGAGGCCAAGTGGCGGCACCTGCGCGAGATGCTCGCCGGCGATGCCCAGCGGCTCGCGGCTGGTCGCCAGGATGCGCAGCGCCGGGCACTGGGCGAGCAGGAGGTCGGCGAGGACGGCGGTCGCGTCGAGCAGGTGCTCGCAGTTGTCGAGGATCACCAGCGTCTCGCGCTCGGCGAGGACGTCGACCAGGTGCGCGGTCGCGTCGCCGGATCCGGATGGTCCGGAGCCGTGGCCGGGTACCGGCGAGGAGACGGCGAGCATCCGCGCCTCGCGCAGGCCGAGCGCGCCGAGGACGCTCGCGCCGACGTCGTCGGGATCGGTCGTCGCCGCCAACTCGACCATCCACGCGCCGTCGGGGAGCTCCGGCAGCCGGCGGGCGGCGACCTCGCCGGCCAGGCGCGTCTTGCCGGCGCCGCCGGGGCCAATCAGCGTGACGAGCCGGTGCTCGTCCAGCAGCGCGGTGAGGCGGTCGACCTCGGCCTCGCGGCCGACGAAGCTCGTGACGCCGGCGCGCAGGTTGGAGCGGCGGGCGGGCGCGGTCGTGATCGGCGCGGCGGTGACGATTTCGAGCTGCGCGGCCTGCAGCTCGGGCGACGGCACCGCGCCGAGCTCGGCGTCCAGCCGCAGGCGCAGCGCCTCGTAGGCCTCCAGCGCGTCGGCGGGTCGCCCGGCGGCGGCGAGCGCTCGCAGGCGCTGCCCGACGAGCCGCTCGTGCAGAGGATGCGCTTCGGTCAGCGCGTCCAGCTCGGCGACCAGCTCGCCGCGGGCGCCGAGCGCGAGGTCGGCCTCGATCCGGTCGGCGGTTGCCGCCAGGCGCAGGTCGTCGAGCCGGAGGCCCGCCGCGGTGGCGAAGCGCTGCGTTCCGGCCAGCTCGCCGAGCGCCGGGCCGCGCCAGAGCGCCAGCGCGCCGCGCAGGATCGCCCCGGCCCGCGCGGGGTCGCCTTCGCGCAGCGCCGCCGCCCCCGCCGCCGCGAGCGTCTCGAAGCGCAGCGCGTCCACCGCCTCGGGCTCGACCGCCAGACGGTAGCCGGCCGTGCCGGATACCAACTCGCCGCCGGGCGCCAGCGCGCGCCGCAGCCGGGAGACGAGCGCCTGAAGCGCATGGCCCGCGTCACCCGGCGGTGTGTCGTCCCAGACCGCGTCGATCAGCGCCGCGGGCGAGACGTCACGTCCGGCGTCGAGCGCGAGCCGGGCGAGCAAAGCACGCACGCGCGCGCCCGCGACGGGCACGGCATCGCCGCCACGGCGCAGCTCGAGCGTCCCGAGGATCGACACCTCCACGACGAACAGCCTCTCATGCGCCGCCGCTCGTCGCCGCGCGCTGCCTGCGGTCATGTGATCACGGGTTCAACGCGTACCAGCGGATCGGGATGTTGGGCGTCCGCGCTCGAGGCGGAGTTCCTGATGTTGCAAATCAGCGCGCTGCGACACATCGCGCCGCGCACTCCCGCGCCGCCTTGGCGACAACGTCGGGGTGCACGAGCGGGACCATGTGGCCTCCGGAGACCTGCACGTAGCGCGCGTGGGGCAGCTCGGCGGCGATCCGGCGGCCATGTTCGGCGGCGACCAGACGGTCGCCCTGGCCTTGGATGACGATCGTCGGGGTGGCGATCTTGGGAAGCTGCCGGTCGACGCCGGCGATGACGTTGTCGGAGGCCAGATGCTCGGCGGCGTAGGCGTCGAGATCCTCGTGGCGCATCGAGCGTGCCAGCAGACGCTGCTCGTAGGCGGGCTGGACGGGATCGGGATCGAACGCCTCCGCGGCGCCCATCTTCGCCGAGCCGGTGCGGATCGCCTGGGAGAAGGTCGCGTCGGCCAGGGGCTGGACCACCGGCCACGACAGTCCCTGGACGAAGCGCGACTGCAGACGCGCGAAGGCGTTCGAGTGCACACCGCCCGCCGCGGCATCGACGAGCACCATGCCCTGCACGCGCTCCGGTCTGCGCGCGGCGAAGGCGAGCGCGATGGTGCCGCCGTAGGAGTGGCCGACGAGCACCGCCTTGCGGATCGCGAGATGGTCGAGGAGCTGCTCGATCGCAAGGAGCTGACGTTCGAGCGGGTGGTAGCCGCCGTCGGAGTAGCCGTAGCCGGGCCGGTCGAGCGCGATCGTGCGGTGGCCGGCCAGCAGCGGCGTGACCTTCTCGAAGTCCTCAGCGGTCCCCGGAAGACCGTGGATGAGCACGATCGGGGTTCCGTTGCCGGGGCGCTCGACGTACCCCACGCGCACGTCGCCGAGCTGCGCCTCGCTACCGCTGCGTGGCGGCTCGCCGGGCAGGTTGCCCCAGGTCCAATTCACCAGGACGACGAGCGCGGCCAAGGCGACGAGCACGGCGCCGAGGATCCGGCGGCGCTTGCGGCGGCGGGGTGGCGCGTCGCCCGGGGCGGGGGCGTCGTCGGGAAGCGCGTCGCTCTGCACATCGGACATCGCCGCAACCTACTCAGGACCGCCAGCGTGCGGGGGTTTCGTTAGCTGGCGGGCTTGCCGAACCAGCGCGCAAGGTGGTCGTCCAGGTCCTGTTGATCGTCGCCGATCCAAGCGACGTGGCCGTCGGGACGCACCAAGACGCACGGAACGTCGAGGACCGCGGTGCGATCGGCGAGGTAGTCGACCCGGTCTGACCAGCCGCCGACGGTCAGGCGTTCGGTCCGGTCCAGCAGCAGGCCGCGCCCGCGATGCAGCAGATCGTAGAGGCGGCCCTGTTGCACCTCGAGGTCGCGGAGGCGGCGGCCGAGCAGGTCGGGGCCTTCGCCGAGGTCGTAGCGGATGTCGATCGCGGCGATCTTCTCGATCAGATAGCGATTGACCTCGTCGAAGTCCATCAACTCGGTGAGCAGCCTGCGCACGGCCTGCGGGCCCGGTTCGGTGGACAGCAGCTCCATCTGGGCGCGGGTGTTGTCCAGCACCTCCTCGGCGACCGGATGACGTTCGGCCTCGTAGGTGTCCAGGAGTGATTCCGGCGCCCAGCCGCGGATCTGTGCCGCCAGCTTCCAGCCGAGGTTGACGGCGTCCTGAACGCCTAGGTTGAGGCCCTGTCCGCCGATGGGTGGGTGGATGTGCGCCGCATCGCCGGCCAGCAGCACCCGCCCGACCCGATAGCGCTCGGCTTGCCGGGTGGCATCGCCGAAGCGCGACAGCCAGCGCGGGGAGTGCACGCCGAAATCGGTTCCGGCGACGGCGCGCAGCTGTTGCCGGAAGTCCTCGAGGGTGGGCGGTTGCGCGCGATCGCTGACTCCCGCGGTGGGGACGACGACCTGGTAGAGCCCTTGGCCGAAAGGCTTGAGACTGAAGCGCTTGTTGGTCGCGGAGGTCGCGGCCACCTTGGCGGAGATCTCCTCCTGCGGCGCGCCCACTTCCATCTCGCCCATCAGCGTCTCGGTCCGCGAGGGCTCGCCGGGGAAGCCGACGCTGAGCAGTTTGCGCACCGTGCTGCGCCCGCCGTCACAGCCGACGAGGTAGCGCGTACGCAGCCGTTCGCCGTCGGCGAGCTCGACGGTCACGCCGTCGTCGTCCTGCTCGCAATCGGCCACCGCACAACCGTGGCGCACCTGCGCGCCCAGGTGGATCGCATGATCTTCGAGCAGCCCGACGATAACCGGCTGCGGGATTCCCAGCAGATAGGCGTGCGTGGAATCCAGGCCCTCAGGCGCAGGTTTGGCGATGGCGGCGAAGAACCCGGCGGCCGGACGCCGTCGTCCGTGTTCGAGCATGCGATCCAGCAGCCCGCGCATGGCCATCAACTCGAGACTGCGAATGTGGAGACCGACGATGCGGACGAACGAGGCGGGCTCGGTTTCCTGCTCCAGAACGAGGACCCGCACATCGTGCAGCCGCAGTTCGGCAGCCAGCATCGCACCAGTCGGTCCGCACCCAGCGATGACCACATCGAACATGATCAAGGCAATGTATATGTTCTGGTCGGGTAGCGCCTCAGAGCACGCCGAACTTCTGCAGGTAGAACTCGGCGTTGCGGGTCATTTGGACTGGCCATTCGAAGCTGAGGAGTGGGACGATCGTCCAGATCGCTAGGAAGCTCGCGCCGGCGATTGCGACCCATCGTCGTCGTAGTTCGCAGAAGGCCAGGACTGCGAGGACCAGCAGGGTGTAGTAGGGCGATTCGAGCAGGCGGGTCAGGGCGCCGGCTTGGAGCGTTTCTGCGCCTGTGAAGAACACGAGGATCATCGCCGGCGGGAGCGCGGCGAGGCCGAGCAACATCGCGATCCGGTGCTGATTCGTTCGCTCGGCATCCGGCTTCAGTCGTCCGTAAGCCACCCACGCCGCGAGGATGAGCGAGAACAGGACGCCGTAGCCCATCAAGAAGTTGGGGATGCCGCCACATGAGGTGTTCGTGTCGCACGCCGCCTGCGAGAAGGCGGGAAGATGAAGATTTGCAAACACTCCGTCTGTGAGCGTGTCACGCCTCAGGGTTTGAGGCCCGAACCCTGGCAGCAGCGGCGTCATCAGGTCGTGGGCCCGCTCACCGGTTTTGGTGCCTGTGAGATTGTCGGAGAACAGGATCCCTGCGGCGGCCGTTACCGCCCAGACCGCGTACCAGGCCAGCCATCGGACGTCACCCTTCTGTTGCTCTCGCTTCACCGTGCCCCAGGTGATCAGGGCTGCCCCGGACAGCGCCGCCAGGCATGCGGCGGCCAGGATCAGGGTCGGGACGATGGGTGCCGATGGTCCGTCGTCTGTGTAGGAGTAGGCGACGATGGGCAGCGCGAGGGCCAGGACGAGGGTGACGTGGACGCCGACGCGTGCCGCAGGGGCTTGCAGCAGGCGGGGGTGTCCGCGCAGCATGCGCCAGGTCACGCCGACCGTGACGGCTAGGCCGACGTACATCACGTTGTTGAGGGTGGTGAACCCGAGGCCGAGCGTCGCGAGCGCCAACATCCACAGTGGTGCCTTGCGCGGGCATTGCATGATGAGCAATGCTGCCCATGGAGCGATGATCCCGATGTGTCGTCCGGGATGGGCGAGTGCGATCACGGGCTGGCCGCCGCCGACGATCGTGACGTAGACCCAGGGGTAGATCGCGAGCGTCGACCCGAATACGGCGGCAGCGGCCAGCGATCCCGCCAGGACTTTTCGACGCCGGGCGACGCGATGCACGATGCCGTAGACCAGGCACAGAAAGCCCACGACGCTCACACTCTGGGTGACGTAGAACGGGAACCAGAGATCGTCGGTGTGCCCGCCGGAGAACAGCAGCGGCGCGTTGTAGAGCCACTCGTCGGTCTGCGTCTGCCAGTGGGCCAGGTAGTCCCCGAGCAGCCCTTGGAACTGATAGCTGCCTCCCCAGAGGAAGACGCTGATCGAATCCTGGGTGAGGTGGAAGACGCCTTGTTGGAGGCGGTGGATCATCGCCACTACGGCGATCGCCAGGGCGATGCTCGCCGCGACCGTCGCGCCGTCGCGGCGTGGCAGCCCTAGCCGCAGGTCGTGTGCGCCTGCGATCACGCTGCGCCAGTGAAGCCCGATCGCCAAGGCTGGGACGGCGACCAGCCCGATCCAGGACGCCGTCGCCAACGGCACCGCGACGAACAGCAGCTGCAGTGGCGCGAGCGTCATGAGGTAGCCGGGCAGGAAGCCCGCAAGCCATCGCACGGGGGTCGGCCATTCGTCGTCACCGCGGATCGCGGTGACAAGCCGGCTGCCGATCGCCATCGTCGAGGCGATGTAGATGACCTCGAACATCATCGTCAGCGGCCAGGACCGATGGGCGAAGTACGGGTTGAACGTCTCGACCGACGGGAACCTGATGAGCGGCGGCTGCGTGCCGACCGTCTGAGGCATGTAGACCTTGCTCAGGGACGTTCGCAGCCCAGCGAAGGTCGCTTGTTGCTCTGACGTGACGACGACGATGGCGACGATCAGTAGGCCGACGCCGAGGACAATCACCGGAAGCGCGTCGGTCAACCGTCGTAGGCGCGGGGCCGCTGCAGGCTCTTGGGGCTTCGTGATCATTGATGCGCGTGCCTAACGGGCAAACGCTGTTAGGCGCCAGAGCCATCCGGCAAGGAGGCATAGTCGCTCGCAACCCGCGACAATGGCGCAGCGTGTCACCCCCTTTCACCGGACATGACGCGGCAGCTGGGCATCGGCGCCGGTCCCCGTGAGCAACCGCGGACCGCAGCGGGCCCCGCGTCTGTTCGAGCGTGCCGGGGCCGCCGAGCTGGCGCGCGTCAACGAGCTGCTGCGCCGCGAGACCGTCGGCGGCGCGCTGCTCGTCGTCGCGGCCGCCATCGCCTTGGTGTGGGTGAACTCGCCGTGGTCTGATGCCTATGAGTCGGTCCGCGATGCGCAGGTCGGCCCCTCGGCCCTGCATCTGCATCTGTCGCTGGGCACCTGGGCCGCCGACGGGCTGCTGGCGATCTTCTTCTTCGTCGCGGGACTGGAGCTGAAGCGGGAGTTCGTGGCCGGCGACCTGCGCGATGTGCGCCGCGCGGCGCTGCCGGTCGCCGCGGCGGTCGGCGGCGTCGTGACGCCCGCATTGGTGTACGTCTTGGTCAACACGCTGGCCGATGGCGGCGACACCGGCGGGTGGGCGATCCCCGCCGCGACCGACATCGCGTTCGCGCTGGCCGTCCTGGCCGTCATCGGCCGCGACCTGCCCGTTGCGTTTCGCACGTTCCTGCTCACGCTGGCCGTGGTCGACGACCTGCTCGCGATCGCGATCATCGCGGTCTTCTTCACCGACGATCTCGACATCATTATGTTGGTGCTCGCGCTGCTGCCGATCGCGGCGTTCGGGGTCCTCGTCCAGCACCGTGTGCGCAGCTGGTGGCTCTTGCTCCCGCTGGCCGCCGTCGCGTGGGCGCTCGTCCACGCCTCCGGCATCCACGCCACGGTCGCGGGCGTCCTGCTCGCGTTCACCGTCCCGGTGCATCGCAGCGAGAGGGCCGGAGGCCCTGACGCCGGGCCCGGGCTGGCCGAGCACTTCGAGCACCTTCTCCGTCCGCTGTCGGCAGGCGTCGCCGTGCCGATCTTCGCGCTGCTGTCGGCCGGTGTCGCCGTCCACGGCGCCTCCGGACTCCGCGACGCGCTGAGCGACCCGGTCGCCCTTGGCGTCATCGCCGGGCTCGTCATCGGCAAGGCAATTGGGATCACCGCTTCGGCCGCGCTGGTCTCCCGCTTCACCGGCGCGCGCCTGGCCGACGACCTCTCATGGCCTGATGTCGTCGGCCTGTCCTTGCTCGGCGGGATCGGCTTCACCGTCTCGCTGCTCATCGGCGAGCTGGCCTTCGGCACGGGCACCGCGCGCGACGAGCACGTCAAGATCGGCATCCTGGCCGGATCGCTCCTGGCGATCGTGCTCGCCGCCATCGTGCTCCGCAGCCGGAGCCGAGCCCGGCGCTAGCTGTTGTGCCCGATGGCCTCCGAATGAGGTCGATGCCCCGACCGAGCGGGCGCTGGTGCCCCACGATGGCGGTCTGGGCCGGCC
>JBEVLC010000337.1:0-14003 GCA_040509415.1 Baekduia sp.
AGCCTCAGGCTGACGGTGCGGGTGCCGGCGCGCAGGGTCGCGCTGCCGGTGGCGAGCACCGTCTTGCCAACGCGCAGCGTGGCCTTCGCCGACCCGGAGAGGTTGAGGACGACGGTCACGCGCGCGCGGCCGGAGCGGAAGGTCAGGGCGCGGGCGCCGAGGCGGACACGAAGTGCGGTCGTGCCTGGCGTGCTGGTGCCCGCGCCCTGCTCGCCACCGGTAGGCGAGGTGGTCGACCCGCCCGGGCCCGTGCTGCCGCCGCCCGTGCCACCGGCGCCGGTCCCGCCGCCACCCGTGGTGCCGCCGCCGGTCGCACCGCCACCGCCGGTCCCACCGCCACCGCCCGTGCCGCCGCCACCGGTGCCACCACCGCCGCCGGTCGTCCCCTGAGCAACGGTCACCGCATGCGTCGTCGCGGGCGAGGTCTCGTGTCCGTCATCGACGTAGCGCAGCGCGACGTTGTAGCTGCCCACCGAGGTGTAGGTGCGCGACGGCGCGGCGCCGGTGGCCTCGAAGATGCCGTCCCCGTTGAGATCCCACTCGTAGCGCACGACCGTGCCATCCGGATCGGTGAACGCGCCCGGCGTGAACGTCACGGCCTGCCCGGTCTTCGGGCTCGCCGGCCCCCAACTGAAGTCCGGCGTGGCGAACGCGTTGCCGGGGACGTGGACGCTGCCGACCATCGTCGTCGTGTGGATCGCGCAATGGAACGCGAAGGTCCCGGGGCGCGTGAAGGTGTAGGTGTTGGTCGTGCCGGCGGACTGCGTGGGGAAGTCGCTGTTGGTCCAGACCAGCGGATGGCTGGCGAAGGCACCACCGAACGTGACGGTGTCGCCCACCGCGGCCTCCGTGTTCGGCGGCGCGTACTGCACCGGGAAGGCATCGAGCGGGAAGCTCACCGCATGGTCGTCTGCCATCGCGACCGCCGGCACACACCCCCACGCGATCAGCAGCGCAGCAGCAGCCTTGAGCACCGACCCCACCGAGTTCCTCCTCATGCCGCGCTAGACACCGCGCAGCGCGGATCCTTCCCGGCGGGTGCCCTACAAGATCTTCTTGATTCCCCCGATGGCCAGCGCGTTGCCCCGCGCCAGGGCCGGGATGAGGAACTTCGGCGCCCCCGGCAATCCCCGTGGCGCCATCGCCATCGTCCACGTCAAGCGCGTGCCACCGCCGGCGCTGGGCTCCAGCAGGAAGTCCTCCGCGAGCCCGTCGAACATCCGCCGCGACTGGTGCGTGACCCGGAACGTCGCCCGACGGCCGACGTCCCAGCGGTAGAACTCCTCTTCGATCGTCACCGCCTTGAACAGCCGCAGCCGACGAATCGCCCCCACGGTCTGCGGCCGACCCGTCGTCCAGACGAGCTGGTCGATGATCGGCGCCCACGACCACATCGCGTCGCTGCCCAAGGCCTCCCAGACACGCTCGGGCGGAGCCTTCAGCTCCAGCGTGGCGGGGATCACGATCGGCGCGGTCTCGAAGAACGCGTCGTCGATGGGCTTCAACGTGTAGGTCATGGGCGCCGGATCTCGATCTAGTTCAGCCGCTCGACGATCAGCGCCTCGCCCTGGCCCTGGGCGACGCACATGGTCTCGAGGCCGATCGACTTGTCGAGCGTCTCGAGGTCGTTGAGCAGCGTCGTCATGATGCGCACGCCGGTCATCCCGAAGGGGTGGCCAAGCGCGATCGCCCCGCCGTGCGGGTTGAGGTTGTCGAGATCGATCCCGACCTCCGACGCGATCGGCAGCACCTGCGCCGCGAACGCCTCGTTGAGCTCGGTGATGTCGATGTCCGACGCGCTCATGCCAGCGCGGTCCAGCGCCTTCTTGATCGCCCCGATCGGCGCGACGCCCATGTACTCGGGCTCGTTGCCCCACGTGGCGGCCGTGATGATGCGGGCGCGCGGCTTGAGACCGAGCTCCGCGGCCTTCTCGGCGCTCATGATCAGCGCGGCGGCCGCGCCGTCGTTGAGCGGGCACGAGTTGCCGGCCGTCACCGTGCCGCCCGGCTTGAAGGCCGGCTCCAGCGTGGCGAGCTTCTCGTAGGTCGACGAGGCGCGCGGGCCGTCGTCCTTGGAGACGACCGTGCCATCGGCGAGCGTGACGGGCACGATCTCGCGGTCGAACACGCCGGCCTCCTGGGCCGCGACCGCACGCTCCTGCGAGCGCTGGGCGTAGCGGTCCTGGTCCTCACGCGAGACGCCGTACTTGTCGGCGACGTTCTCGGCGGTCAGGCCCATCGCGATGTAGGCGTTGGGCTGGCCGTTGTTGCCCTGGAGGTTCTCGTTCTGATCCTCGGGGTGGGCGGCCTCTTGGGCGGCGTTGTAGCGCGAGACGAACTCGACGCCGCCGGCGATGTAGACATCGCCCTGGCCCGCCACGACCGCGTTGGCGGCGTTGCGGATGGCGTCAAGACCGGACGCGCAGTAGCGCGAGACGGTCAGGCCGTTGGTGGTCTGCGTGAGCTTGTCGCTCAGCAGCACCGCGATGCGGGCGATGTTGTTGGCCTGCAGGCCCTGCGGCAGGCCGCAGCCGGCGATGAGCTCCTCGACCGTGGTCGGGTCCACACCGGGGTTGCGCTCGAGCAGCTGATCGACCACGAACGCGAGGGTCTCGTCGGGACGCAACGAGGCGAGCGAGCCCTTGAAGGCTCGACCGACGGGCGTCCGGACGGCGTCGACGATGACGGCTTCGGGCATTGAAATGATCCTCTCGGAGATGAAGCCCGGCGGTCGCACACCACGGGCAGGTTTATCCCCCGGCGGTCGCACACCACGGGGCCTACGCGATAAATGGTACTAGCCCAACTGGGCTATCACCTAGGCGCGAACCCTAGCGGAACATCTCCCAATATGAGCGGGCGATCATCCGCCGCGAGAAGACGGTGGTGTCAGCTGGCAGGGCGTCGTGACGGGCCCAGCGCACGTCGGCGATCTCGGCCTCCGAAGGCCGCAACTCAACCCCCGCGGCAACCTCGACGGCGAAGACGTGGATCCGCTCGCGCTTGCGGTCAAAGCGCGACGCCACCTCGGCGATCTCGACGACGGTCAGCGGCTCGATCCCCAGCTCCTCGCCGAGCTCGCGGTGCAGGGTGACCGTCGCTTCCTCACCCGCACGCACGTAGCCACCGGGGATGTCCCACTGGTCACGTCGCGCATAGGTGTGGCGGACGAGCAGCACCTCATCACCGCAGCAGACCACAGCCTTCATCCCGACGGTGTGTGGCCGCGTGAGAAACCACCACGGGCGCAGCGCGAGGTACCCAGCCCGATAGGCCCGGCGCAGCATCTGCGGAGAGAGCCGCCGACGCAACCGCGCCTCGATGGCCTCGACGACGCGCGGCGTCAGCGACTTACGCTCGGTCATCGGCGCGGCGACATGCTTTACGCCAGCTCCTTGCCCAGGAGCGCCGCATGCGCGGCCACGTCGCGCGCGTAGGCGTCGAAGCCCGACGCGAACATCGCCTGCGGCCCGTCGCACAGCGCGTGCTCGGGATCTTCGTGGACTTCGACGATGATGCCGTCGGCCCCGACCGCGGCGGCCGCGCGCGACAGCGGCGCGACCAGGCGGCGGTCGCCGGCGGCGTGCGACGGGTCGACGATCACCGGCAGGTGCGTGTGCAGCTTGAGCCAGGCGACCGCACCGAGGTCGAGCGTGAAGCGCGTCGCGGTCTCGAAGGTCCGGATGCCGCGCTCGCAGAGCATCACATCCTCATTGCCTTCCTTGAGCACGTAGTCGGCGGCCATCAGCAGCTCGTCCAAGGACGATGACAACCCACGCTTGAGCAGGACGGGCTTACCGAGCTTGCCCGCCACCTCCAGCAGCGCGTAGTTCTGCATGTTGCGCGCGCCGATCTGCACCACGTCGGCGTACTCGGCGATCGCGTCGGCGTGCGCGCTGTCGAGCAGCTCGGTGACGACCGGCAGCCCGGTCTCCGCACGCGCCTCCGCGAGGATCTCAAGGGCCGGCACGCCGAGCCCCTTGAACGCGAACGGCGACGTGCGCGGCTTGAACGCGCCGCCGCGCAGCATCGCGGCGCCACCGGCCTTCACGGCGTGGGCGACCGCCAGCGTCTGCTCGCGCGTCTCGACCGTGCACGGTCCCGCGATCAAGGTGAAGGTCTTGCCGCCGCCGACCTTGCGGCCGGCGATCTCGAGCACCGTCGGCTCGTGATGGCTGAGCTCCGAGGACGCCAGCTTGTACGGGCGCGAGATCGGTACGACGCGGTCGACACCGCCCATCCCCTCCAGCCCGAGCTCGGTGACGCCCTCGGGATCGCCGATCGCGCCGATCGCGGTCGTCAGGTCGCCGGGCATGACGCGCACGTGCACGCCGGTGGTCTCCAGGCGCGCGACGACGGCGTCGATCTCGGGCTGCGTGGCCTGCGGGCTCATCACGATCATCATGGGCGTACCGCACTCTAGAGCGGGAGCGGCTGCTGATTCCCCCACCGCTGTCCGGGCGGGGGCCTGGATTGTGCGCCGCCGCCACGCCGGTCATCCTGCCTGGAGTGTTCTGGCGCATCGCCAAGCTTCCCCTGACGGCCACGCCGTGGAAGGACCTCGCCTACGTCTCGCTCGGGCTCGCGTCTGGGATCTTCGCGCTGACGTTCTTCTTCGTCGGCCCGGTCCTCTCGATCATGTTGATCATCACGCTGATCGGGATCCCCAAGCTCTTGGCCGACATGTGGGTCACGCAGTGGTGGGCCAACGGCGAGCGGCTGCGCGGGCAGTTGGCCGGCGTGCCGGTCCCGCTGTCGCGGCGGCGCTGGCGCGGCGACACGCTCCTGCAGCGGGTGCGCAACGGGATCACCGATCCGATGACGTGGCGCGAGTTGGTGTGGTTGATCCTGATGTTCGGGGTCGGCACCGCCTCGTTCATCGCGGGCGTCACGGCGTTCAGCATCGGCCTCGGCTTCCTGACGCTGCCGCTGTGGGCGTGGTCGCTGCCCGACGGCGTCGAGGTCGGCGTCACGACGATCCGCTCGGTCGGCTGGATGATCGTCTTCGCCGCCATCGCCGGACCGCCGACGGCCGTGCTCGGCGCCTGGATCCTGCGCGGCAGCGCGCTCGTCCAGGCCCGCCTGGCCCAGGTGCTTTTGGAGGGCGAGGAGCAGGAGCGGATCACCGAGCTGCAGGTCTCCCGCGCGGGTGCCGTCGATGCGGCGGCCGGCGAGCTGCGCCGGATCGAGCGCGACCTGCACGACGGCGCCCAAGCGCGCCTGGTCGCGCTGGCGATGGAGATCGGGATGGCGCGCGAGCAGCTCGAGCGCGACCCCGAGGCCGCCGCCGCGCTGCTGGCCGGTGCGCACGAGGACGCCAAGACCGCGCTGGTCGAGCTGCGCGACCTCGCACGCGGGATCCACCCGGCGATCCTCACCGACCGCGGACTCGACGCGGCCGTCAGCGCGCTTGCCGCGCGTTGCCCGGTGCCGTGCACGGTCGCGATCGACCTCCCGCAGCGGCTGCCGGCTGCGGTCGAGTCAGCCGCCTACTTCACGATCGCCGAGGCGCTGGCCAACGTCGCCAAGCACAGCGGCGCGTCGCACTGCGCGATCACGGGCGAGATCAAGGACATGATGTTGAACGTCGAGGTGACCGACGACGGACGCGGCGGCCTGCGCGAGTCCGCCGGGACCGGGATCGCCGGACTGCGCGGACGCGTCGAGGCGCTCGACGGGCGCCTGTTGGTCGTCAGCCCGGAAGGCGCCGGAACCGTGCTGCGAGCGGAGCTGCCATGCGCGTCGTGATCGCCGAAGACCTCGTTCTGCTGCGCGACGGCCTCGTGCGGCTGCTGACCGCGCACGGCCACGAGGTCCTCGCGGCCGTGGGCGACGGCCCGGCGCTGGTGGCCGCCGTGGAGGAACACCGGCCGGACATCGCGATCGTCGACGTGCGGCTGCCACCGTCCCAGCGCGACGAGGGGCTGCGCGCGGCACTGGAGGCGCGCCAGTTGGTGCCGGGCACGCCGGTGCTGGTCTTGTCGCAGTACGTCGAGGAGTCCTATGCCGCCGAGCTGCTCGCCGACGGCGCAGGCGCGGTCGGCTACCTGCTCAAAGACCGCGTCGCCGATCCCTCGGACTTCGTCGCCCAGGTCACGCGCGTGGCCGAGGGTGGAACCGCGATCGACCAGGAGGTGGTCCGGCAATTGCTCGCACGCCGCCGCGCCGACGACCCACTCGACGAGCTGACCCCGCGCGAGCGTGAGGTCCTGGAGCTGATGGCCCAGGGACTGTCGAACGCCGCGATCGCCCAGCGCCTCGTCGTCACCGACGGCGCGATCGAGAAGCACGTCACCAACATCTTCGGCAAGCTCGGCCTGCACACCGCCGCGGGCGGGAACCTACGCGTGCTGGCCGTGCTGGCTTGGTTGCGCGCAGAGCAGTAAAGCGCGGGGCTACGGGTCCGGGAACGGCTGGACCGGCAGGTTGGCCGGCACCTCGCGCGCGCCCAGCTCGTAGGCGCCACCGTGGACCGTGCGCAGCGTGGCGGCAGGGCCGTCGCGCGGGATGACGACGGCCTCCAGCTCGGCGATCGAGCAGTTGGCGACGTGGTGCTCGCTGCCATCGGGATCGGCGTAGCGCCAGACGACGGTCTGGGGGCGATTGCTGTGCACCGTCAGCCGCAGGCGCGCCTCGTGGCCGTGGAGGTTGAGATCGAGATGTGATGGTCCTTCGTTGGCGTGCACCCGCGCGCCCAGACCACCGATCCGGACGCGCTCGCCGTTGAGTGAGATCACGCCGTTGGCGACCCAGGGGGTGAGCGCCCGGCCGATGCGGATGCGGCCGAGCGCGATGTCGAGCCAGTCGTCCGGGCGGTCCTCGAACAGGACGCCGTGCAGCCAGATCCAGCGCTCGGCGTGCTGGGCGCCCCAGTTGTGGCCGATCATGCCCGACCAGCCGTCGAGCTCGACCACCTGGCCGCCGAACGTCACCTTGCCGCTGACGGCGACGTGCGGCCGCGGGCTCTCCAGCTTGGTCTTCGGCAGCGGCGCCGAGTACATGAAGGACTTGGGGAGGTGGCGCAGCGGCTGCTCACCGCCGGTCCACGCGAGATCCCACGTCGCCAGACCGGCGTGACCGCGCACGCCGTCGGGGCCGAAGCTGCTCTCCCCCACGCGCAGCCAGCCATCGACCTGCGGGTCGGGCGAGGACTCCTTGTAGGCCAGCGGCTCGGGCCAATCGGCATCGAAGACCGTCAGCCAGATCGAGCCCACCGGCTCCTCGCCCGGGGCCTGGTGGACGGTGTGGCGCAGCCAGACCGAGCGCGGACGATCAGGGTCGACCGCCCGCACGTAGAAGGACTCGTAGCCGCCTCCCTCCCCGAAGTAGGGGAAGCGGGTGGTCAGTCCTGACCGTGTCGCAGCCCGAGCCATAGCCAGAAAGGGTAGGTGGCGAAGATCGCAGCGCTGACCGCGTGCGTCGGCGTGCCGGCGCGGTCGGGGTCCATCTTCAGGACGCCGGAGTTGAGCATCCAGTCACGGCCGCTGCGCGCGCGGCAGAGGCGCCAGATCGGCTTCGTCCAGCCCTTGTCGAGGTAGAGCGAGATGCTCGTGACGACGAAGATGCCGATGGTGGTCAGCGCGAGCGGGCGCTGACGCTCCGGCGGCACCGCTTGCGCGATGACGCGGCCGTTGGCGTACAACCAGGGTGGGTCGATCAGGAAGGACATCGTCGAGGTGCTCCGTGTCGCGGTGGCAAGACTCTCACGCGAGCAGCCTGTCGGCCAGTCGGGTCGCGAGAGCCATGATGGTCAGCTGGGGGTTGACGCCCAGCGCGGTCGGGACGGCGCTGCCGTCGCAGACGTACAAGTTGGTCGTTCCGTGCGGCGCGCCATCGGCGTCCAAGACTCCGTCGGCCGCCCGCCTGGCCATCCGCGCCGTGCCGAGCGGATGGAAGGCCATCATCTTGAGCTCGCGGGCGGAGACCGTGTGGTCGCGCAGTGGCTTGAGGTCGCCGTCGCGCAGCTCGGGCACGGCGCCGACGGGCAAGATCACGCGGCGGGCGCCCGCGGCGAAGAGCAACTGCGCGAGCCGCTCGATCCCGCGGGCGATGGTCGCGACGTCATGGGCGTTGAGGTCGTAGCGGACGAGCGGGCGACCGGCGCGGCGGGCCAGCCGACCGGTCGGGATACGACCTGTCGATGTATCGCGGATCATCATCCCGAACTGCGCGACGTGGCGATAGCTGAGCATCAGCTCGCGGTGGGCGGCGCCGGAGAACGGGACGGCCATCGCGAGGTAGTCAGGCGGTCCGGCGATCCCCTCCAACATGATGCCCTCGTCGGCGAACTCATCGATGCCGTAGGACTGCGGCACGCCGTGGGCCATGTCCACCACCTCGTCCATCAACCCCCAGACAGCGGTGGCGGGATGAATCGAGAGATTGCGCCCGAGCCACGGGTTGGCGATGCCGCTGGCGGCAAGCAGCCCCGGGGTGTGCAGCGTGCCGGCGGCGATGACGACGGTGGGCGCGTCGACGGTCAGCCGGCCACCACCGCGTGTGGTGGCGAGGATGCCGCGAGCGGTGCTGGCGTCGTCCTCGAACAGGATGCGCCGCGCGCGCGAGCAGGTGTAGGTGGTGGCGCCGGCCGCGTGCGCGGCGTTCATGTAGGCCTCGCCCGCGTGCTGCTTGGCGCCGCTCGGGCAGCCGAAGGCGCAGACGCCGGAGCCGATACAGCCGCGCGCGTTGCGATCCAGGAAGTGGCCGGACCAACCGAGCTTCTCGGCGCCGCGCTTGGCGATGCGCGCGTTGGCGCCGGCGAGCTCCTCGGTCACGCGCGCGACGCCGATCGTCTCCTCGACGCGGGTGTAGAGGTCGTCGAGCGTGCCTGCCCCGAGCGCGTCGAGGCCCAGCTCGCTCGCCCATTGGTCTTGCACGGTGGCCGGGACGCGGAAGCAGGTACCGGAGTTGACGAGCGTCGTTCCGCCGAGGGCGCGGCCGGTGGGCAGCATGATCGTCGGCGTTCCGGCCGTCGCGCTCTGACCGGCGTCGCGGTAGAGCAGCGCGGTCATGTCGCGCGGGCGCGCGGTCAGCTCGTGCTGGGCGAAGGCCTGACCGTCTTCGAGCACGACGACGCGCTGCCCGGCCTCGGCGAGCGCGCGGGCCACGGGCGCGCCGCCGGCACCGGAGCCGACGATGCAGACGTCCGCGCGCACGTGGCGCTCGCCGCTGATGCGCGCGCCGTCGACGATGCCGCCGGTGGTGGGCTCGGTGAGCAGGCTCATCGTCGGCGCGCCTTTGGCACGTAGCCCAACAGCGCCGAGACCCGCGCGTCGCCGTAGTAGCTGACGGCCGCCGAGGCGCGCAGCGCCTCGACCAGCGCGCGGCCGCCGGGCCAGTGCGCGAGGCGCTCCAACACCGCGAGGCGCGCCGGTGGCGAGAGACGGCGCCAGCGCGTGCGCGCGCGGGTGAGCCGCGGCGCGATCTCCAGCGCGAGCAGGACCGCGCGCAACCCCATGCGGTTGATCCGCGGGGCACGGGCCAGCCAGGCGTCGAAGGCGCGCACCGCATCGGTCTGCCCGATTGGCGGCAGCGGCGGCGCGGGCGCCAGCAGCGTGTCGGCCACACACGCGAAGATCGAGGCTTCTCGCGGCGAGAGGACCGTCACGCCGGCGCTTCCTCGTTGGCATCCAGCATCCGCTGCTCCTGCGCCGTCGCCAAGCGCTCGACGGCCGACGCGGCGCGCCCACCCTCCCCCGCGACGATGGCGCGTGCGGCGCGGCGATACAGCGGCGCGAGCTCCTCACGGCCGGTGACGATCGGGCGGAAGCGTTCGAGGTGGCCGAGGTACAGCTCGCGGATCGAGTTGAGGATCAACGTGAAGACGAGGTTGCCCGCCGCGTCGATGACCGTCGCCATGAACGCAAGGTCGACCAGCTGCGCCGCGGCATCGTCCTCGGCGGTCTCGAAGGCCTCGGCCAGCTCGAGGAGCGTGCGCTCGTGCGTGCGCCCACGACGCTCGGCCGCCAGCCGCGCCGACTCGCACAGCAGCAGCCTCCGCGCCTCGAACAGCGCGCCGGTCAGCGCCGGGTCGACGGTGACGGCGTATGCAAGGACATCAAGGCCCGAGTGCGCCCGCCAGTCCTGCACCCGCATCGCGTCGCCATGCTTGACATCGACCAGCCGCAGTTGCTCCAGGCGCTTGATGCCCTCGCGCAGCGAGGCCATGTTGACGCCGAGGTCCGCAGCGAGCGCACGCTGCGGCGGGAGGCGGTCGCCGGGCGCGTAGCGGCCGTCGAGGACGGCGGCGACGAGCTGGCGGAAGACCTGCTCGGGGAGTGAGGAGCGCGCGACGGCCATGTCGCACCAGTGTTCCGGTGTTCGGAACACTTGTCAACCGCCCGGCCCGGGCTGGAGTCCGCGACGCCCCTCAGATCACAGCCCTAGATCACGAACACCGAGTTCATCGAACCCGATGTGATGCGCCAGCTCATGCCGCACGGTGATCATCACCTGATGGCGCAGCAGATCCGCGTCATGCCCAAAATCCCGCCGTAGCGTGTCGCGGAAGATCAGGATCCTGTCTGCGTAGTCGTCGCGCGACGCGCCGTCGCCGTTGTAGAGGCCATAAGCCCCATAGCGCCGCCCCTTGTCGGAGATGACGACCGCCACGTTGCGATCCAAAGCGGCTCGCAGCAGATCCGGCAGGTCGTCCATCGCATCGCGGACGAGCTCCTCGAAGTCCGCGTCGTCATACGGGTCGAGCTCCAGGAACTCGCCCTCCGTCGGCTCGGCCGCCGTGCCCTCGCGCGCGAGCCGCTCGGCGCGCAGGACCACGCGCTCGAACTCCTCCTCGGACTCCGGCTCCTTCCACCCCGCCAGCCGCACGCCGACGACCGCCATCGCGCCCAGCAGCGCGGCGGCCGCAACGACCAGCACGCCGATCACCTCGACGAACCGCAGCATGCCGATCGTGCTGAAGCCGTTCTGCAGCACGACGATAACCGTGAGCCCGAGGCTCATGGCGATCACGGCGGCAAAGGCGATGCGGCGCAGCGACATGGCTGCGCCCCAGCGTACTCGTCCGTGATCGCCTCGCCGCGGGACTACTTGGCCAGCTGGCGTGCAATCACGACGCGCTGGACCTCGTTGGTGCCCTCGTAGATCTGGGTGATCTTCGCGTCGCGCATCATCCGCTCAACCGGGTACTCGGTCACGTACCCGTAGCCGCCGAGCACCTGGACGGCTTCGACCGTCACGTACATCGCGGTGTCGGAGGCAAACAGCTTGGCCATCGACGAGTACATCGCCTTGTCGCTCTCGCCGCGATCCATCTTCGCGCAAGCCTTGTAGAGCAGCTCGCGCGCCGCGGCGGTCCGCGTCTGCATGTCGGCGAGCTTGAACTGCAGGCCCTGCAGCTCGATGATCGGCTTGCCGAAGGCGGTGCGCTCCTTGGCGTACTGGACGGCGTAGTCGGTGGCGCCCTGGGCGATCCCGACGGCCTGGGCGGCGGCGCCCAAGCGCGTGCGCTCGAGGGTCCCCAAAGCGACCGACATCCCGCGGCCGACCTCGCCGATGACGTTCTCGGCCGGCACGCGAACATCCTCGAAGACCGGCTGGCCGGTCGGCGAGCCGTGGATGCCGAGCTTGTGCTCGTACTTGGGCACCGAGAAGCCGGGGCGATCCTTCTCGACCACGAACGCGGTGACGCGACGGTTCTCGCGGTCGGTCACAGCGAAGACCACGTAGAAGTCGGCGACGCCGGCGTTGGTGATCCAGGACTTGGTGCCGTTGATGACCCACTCGTCGCCATCCAGGCGCGCGGTCGTGCGCATGCCCGCGGCGTCGGAACCCGACTCCGACTCGCTCAAGCAGAACGCCGGCGACCATTCGCCGGTGGCGCACTTGGGCAGGAACCGCGCCTTGAGCTCATCAGAGCCGAACAGCTGGATCGGTAGCGACCCCAGCTCCTGGACCATCAGGATCAGCGCGACCGACGCCGACGCCTTGGCCAGCTCCTCCACCGCCATCTGGAGCATCATCGTCCCGGTTCCCGTTCCACCGAACTCCTCGGCGTAGGGCAGCGCGAGGATGTCGTTCTCGGCGAGCAGCTCCCGGATGTCCCACGGGTACTCGTCCTTGGCGTCGATCTCGGCAGCCCGGGGCGCAACGCGCTCCACGGCGATCTGGCGGACGAGGTCGCGGAAGTCCTTGTGCTCCTGCGGGATCTCGTAGACGTCGGTCACGGTCGTACTCATGGGATGAAGCGTATTCATCCCGGGTACCACGGGCCCCATGGGTATTGGAACCTCGCTCTTCCTCATTGCCGCGGGTGCGATCCTGCGCTATGCCGTCTCCGACGCGATCAGCGGGGTGAACCTGGCGACCGTCGGGCTGATCCTGTTGATCGTCGGCATCGTCGGCCTCATCATCTCGCTGTTCATGACCTTCGCCTACTCGCGGCGGGAGACGGTCGTCACACGCGACCGCTACGTCGATCCGCCGCCGCGCTACTAGACCTGCGGCCCGCCGGGCGCGCTGAGTAGGGTCCGGCCGGTGCGGCTCGCATCGGCCATTCGACCGGCGACCGATCGCGAGGTTCCTCTCGCGGTGGATGTCCTGCGCCGTGCCGGCTTCGGCACGCAGGTCGCGCGGCTGCTGGAGTTCCCGCGCCGCTCACCTGACGGGGCGATCCTCGTCGCCGAGGGCGCCGGCGGCAGCGTCGTGGGCGTCGCCTGCTGTGCGGCCTTCGCCAATACGGGCTGGATCGGCGCGCTCGGCGTCGCCCCGGAGGCGCGCCGGCAAGGCCTAGGCACCGGACTGACCGAGGCGGCGGTGCGCTGGCTGCGCGGGCGCGGATCGCGCACCGTCCTGCTCTACGCCACCGAGGCCGGGCGCCCCGTCTACGAGCGGCTCGGCTTCGTCACCGAAGATCGTGCCGTCGCGTGGCGCGGCGTCGCGGGCGCCGCCCCGCCGATCGACCTCCAGCGGCTCGGCGACGGCGACCGCCAGCGCTTGAAGGCACTCGACCAGGCCGTCACCGGCGAGCGGCGCGACAACGTCCTGGATGCCATCCACCCACTCGCCGGCGTGGCCGCCGGCGGCGGGCCGCATGGCCTCGCGGGCTGGGCGATCGCGTCACCGTGGGGCGCGGGGACGGCGATCGCCGCGCTGGCGCCCGAGATGGGCGTGGCGCTGATGGCGGCCGCCACCGGCGGGCCCGCCGCGGGGACGCTGATCGTCCCCGACAGCAACCACGCGGCGTCCGACGCGCTGCGCGCCTGGCGCTTCGTCCGGCTCAACGACGCGCTGCGCATGCGCCTCGGGCCCGCCGTGGCGTGGCACCCCGAGCAGCAGTTCGGCCTTTTCAACCTGTTCTGGGGCTGAGCAGCGGGCGCCCCGGCGCTCAAGAACGACACCGTTTAGCCGACCTCCTCAGGCATGACCGAGGTCGATCGGACCCCCAAGGTCAGCCGACTCGCATCCACCCGGATGCGGATCCTGCTGGCCGTCATCGCGCTGCTCGTGGTCGTGAGCGCTGAGATCGTGATCGTGCTGCACACGATCTCGAACATCAATGCGAGCAACCTCGGGGACGGCGTGGGCACCGCCAAGGCCACCTTCCTGATCTGCACGATCACCCTGTTGCTCTGCGTCGTGGCGATGGCGCTGTGGTCCCAGATCGAGATCAAGAAGCGCCTGACCGCGATCTCCCACGCCGCCAACTCGATCGCCGACGGGGACCTCAACCCCGACATCGACCTGCTCATCCATGACTTCGACGAGGTCGGCCGCTCGGCCGGCGCCGTCCAGCGCATGCTCGTCGAGCTGCGCGCCGTCGCCGCCCACGCCGGCCGCGTCGCCGGCGGCGACCTGTCGGGCCAGATGGAGCCGCGCTCCGAGCGCGACGAGCTCCGCCGCTCGCTGTCGGCCATGACCGACGGACTGCGCTCGATGGTCTCCGACCTGTCGGTGGCCGCCGAGACCGTCGCCAACGTGTCGGGCCGCGTCGTCATCGACGCCGACGAGGCCGGCCGCGCGGTCGACGAGATCGCCCGCGCCGT
>JBEVLC010000338.1:0-6503 GCA_040509415.1 Baekduia sp.
GGCTTGGACTTGCCGGTGCGCCTGGCGGTGATCGTGGCGACCGTCGACTTGGCGATGGTCTTGGTCGTCTTCTTGATCCCCCGACCGGTCACCGTCACCTTGCCGGCGCCGAGCCCGCCGATCTTCAGCTTGACCGTCGTCTTGGTGATGGTCTTGCTGAGGATCTTGGTCGGGCACGACGGCGTCTCGATGTAAACGTCAGCGTCGGCGGCCTTGTTGTTCTGGCCGTCGACCTGCTGATCGGCGATCTGCGTGGACTTGCAGATATCGGCCTTGTCACCCGAGACGGCCAGGATGCCGCCCTTGCCACCGTTGATGTTGAGCTTGAAGCTGCTCACCGGTGCATCCGGGATGTTGTCGAACGTGGTGACCAACCGGTTGTCCTGAACGTCGCTGGTGCCCGTGAGCGTCAGCTTGACGCCGTTCTGGCCGACCAGCGGGATCACGAGCTTCGGCGTCGTCTTGATCGAGCGGCCCGACTTCGGGTCCTTGCGCTCGTTCTTGACGAAGTACACCGGACCGCTGAGCGGCTCGTCGAGGATCGGCGTCACCGCCGTCGCCGTGCCCACGATGCTGTTCTTCGGACACGTCGGCTCGACCTTCGAGCCGTCGGCGAACTCGCAGAGCCCGTTGGCGTTGTCGACATCCAGCGCCAGGCTCAACGGCAGCGTCACGCGGACCTTCTTGAGGTTCGCCTGACCTGCCGGCTGGGCCACCGTCGCGCTGATCGCCGGATGCTTGCCATCGGTCGTCTGGCCCTTTCCGCTGAGCGTCAAGCCGAGTGACGGCTTGAGCCCGAGCTCGGCGCAGTTGCCAACCTGGAAGTGGTTGGTGAGCGGCGCGGTCTGACCGTCGACCGAGCGCAGCGTCGCCGAGATCGCCTTTGCCGCACAGGACGTCGGGTTGACCATGAACCCGGGCTTGTCGACGTTGACGTCCAGGCGCTGGAGCCTGACCGGCACGCCCTTGACGATCGTCGGCACCGGATCGGATACGACCGTCACGTGCGCGTCGATCGGATCGACGTAGATCTTCTGGCGCACGACGACCTCGCCGAGATCGAACGGACCCGCCTTGGCCGGTACGACCACCCGCAGGCTGAACGGCGCGTCGCCGTACTGGCCTTCGAGATAGACCTTGCCGGGCAACATGAACGGGTTGGCGCCCGAGCCGGCGAACGCCTTCACGGTCCCGACTTGGGTGTTGAGGTTGCCGTTCAGCTTCGCGAGCAGACCCGCAGGCAGGACCATCGACAGCCCGGCGACCGCGGCGTTGCCGTCCGGCTTGACGATCGAGAGCGCGAAGGGCGAGAAGGCACCGGCCACCGGGCTCGTCACGCCTGCCGAGAGCGACGGCCCGAAGGCACCCAAGCCTGCGGCACAGTCGATGTCGAACGAGGAGGCGAGATCGACCGTCTGGCCACCCCAGGAGGTCAGCTGGGCGGTCGCGGTCTTCGAGCCGCAGGTGGCCGGCATCGCCAGCGGCGCCCGCGGACCACCATGGAACTCGACGTGCAGCGTGCTGAACGGCAGCTGCGGGTTGTTGTCAAACGTCGCCGTCAACCGCCCGGTCTGGGGATCGGCGCGCACGCTCCCGCGCAGCTTGACATTGACGCCCGGGCCCCGTGCCACGAGAAAGACCCGGAACATCTGCCCTGAGTCAGGGTCGTCGGACTGCTGCGTGCCGACGTAGATGGCGCCGGTCAGCGGGTCGGCCAGCAGCGGGCTCTGGATCGAGACCGCTCCGATCTTGGCCGCAGACGGGCAAGCCGGCCTTGCGACGGTGCCGATCCCCAACTGCGCATCCGAGCAGGCCTGAAGCCCGTCGGCTGCCGCGGGCGAGATGCTCACGCCGTCTGGCAGCGCCACCGACACCCGCTTGACCGGCGGCACCGCGATGCCGTCCGAGTTCTTGGACACCCGGGAGGTGATGTCCACCGCCAGCCCGGACGGGCCGTCGGCCTTGGTCGACGTGGGCGTGACACGGATGGAGGGCGCGAAGTCGAGCTTGTCGCAGTGATCGACCCCAACGGGCGTCGTGCTCGTGACCCGCTGCTCGACTTCCGGCTGCACATAGGAGGTCGCGCGCATGACGGTGGTCTGCGGACCGGCCGTGCAGTCCGAGGGATTCGTCAAGAACGGCCGCGTCTCGGCTCCGCTGGTCAGACGACCCAAGCGGAACGGATCGTGCCGCGGGTCCGCTGGGTTGCCCCACAGCGTCAGCCGGGAGCCGAGCAGGCCATAGGCCGACGAGACACCAGAGATGGTCGCCGTCACCCCATAGTCAGACTCCTCTCTGACACGCAGCGCGATGTAGACCGGGGCCGTGTAGTTGAACCCCAACGCGGCGGTCTCTCCCTCTGACGGCTTCAGGTTGTAGACCGGCACCGTGTTCGAGATGAGGAACCCATGGCCAGCAACGGCGAGCCGCACGACGCCGACCTGCGAGTCGCCCGGACACGGGACGGCAGGCAGGTTCCCGATGCCGGAGGCAGGGCATTGCGGGGCCGCCGTCGGATCGCCCAAGAAGCCGGCAGGAAGGTCGACCTTGATGTCCTTGACGTCGTTGGACGCGATGAGCTCGCCGTTGTGGTTCAAGCGCGTACCCATCGCGAACTTCGTCGTGGCGATGAACGGATGCCCGCCGGCCTGGGTGAAGATCTTCCCCTGCGCGTCCAGGGCATCGGCGGTGAACGATCCGGGAACGACGCCGAACGGCGCCGGGTTCACGTCGAGGTCGATCGGGTTGTCGCTCGTGGCGAGCGGCCCGGTGACATCGGACACCTCCACGTGGTTGTTGAAGACCCCCGACACGCCGGGATCGACATCCACGCCGATCGTGATCGCTCCGGGGTTGGTGCCATTGCCTGCCGGCCCGACGATAAGACTCTCGAACATCGAGGGGTCCAGCGTGCAGGTCACGGTCGTGGTTCCGGAGCAGATCCATCCATAGGAGAACCCACTGCCGTTTGCCGTCACCCCCGCCGGCAGGGTGTCGACGACGGTCACACCGGTGCCGGTCGCGGCGTCGCCTTGATTGTCGATGAACAGGGTGACTCTGTTGGCGCCACCCGGGGTGAAGTGGGTCGGATAGGCCTCTTGATCGACCACGAGCTGTGGCGCCGGTGCCGCATCCGCCGATGCGACACCGATGATCGACACCAAGGCCATCACCATGATCGCCAGCGCGACCTGCCAGCCGCCGCGGCGACGCGTCGCCATGTCAATGGGGATCGCCCGACTCATGATGGTCTCCTCGGCCTGCTCTGCGAACACGGGGTTGGTGGTCTGAGACATGACGCTCACTTGCTCCTCGTCGTGATCGACATGGTCGTCCCGGAGGGCTTGCCCTTGGCGGGCGTGAACGTCGCGCGCACGCGCACCGTCAGCTTGTGCTTGCGTCCCAAGGTCGCCTTGGCCTTCTTGGTCAGGCGCACCGTGACCGCGTACGTGCCGCGCTTTGCCACCTTCTTGTCGACGGTCGCGACGTCATGCCCGGCGACCCGCAGCCGGCCAGGCCCGGCGACGGTCACGCGCAACGTGAACGAGGATCCCCGGAGGCCCTTTGGCGTGGTCACACGTACCCGAGCGGAGTCCGGACGTGCGCCGGGCGAGCGACCGTCGGCCACCGGTCCGAAGACGAGCGACCCGATGCTCGCAAGTGCGACGGGCGGACTGACCGGACCCTGGCACTCCGGGCCGACACAGTCCGGCGCCGGAGCCGGCGGCTCGGGGAACCCGCCGCCAACCCGGGCTGCGTAGACGTCCGTGTTGGTGTCGGCGTCGGCGGCGACGAGCCGATCGAGGGTCGAGAAGAACAACGTCTGACCGTCGGCGCTCATGCCCTCGGCCACCGAGGCGGCCGCTGAATGGCCGCTCGTCAATTGGTAGGGCTGCCCACCCGCCCCTCCCTTCCAGACGAAGACGTCTGGCCAGCCGTTGTCGTCGTGCGGCGTGAGGACATTGGGCGTCGTGTACAGCACCTGCCCGTCGTCGGTCGGACCGTACGCCAGACTGCCGAGATCGAGGCTCTGATCGGCTGGGCTGTCGGGCACGCGCCCGCAGGAGAGACACGTGGTGCCTGCGGTCTGCGCGTCGAAGAGGTAGAGCTGGGTCGTGCCGCCCTCGCTCGACACGGTCAGGTTGGCCGCGTTGGACGTCACCATGAAGCGCCCGCTGGGGCTGACGTAGACCGACTCCCCTCCGCCCCCTCCGAACCGTCCGATGTAGGTCGTCTGATCGGCCCCAGACCCGTCACGATGGATCACGTACAAGTTGATATCCGCGGCCTGTGCGTGGTCACCGTGCCCATTCGCATTGCCTGCCAGCACGTCGCCAGACGTCACGTAGAGGTACGCCCCGTCGTCTGACAATCCGATCAGTCCTGGAACGGTTGCATAGCCCACGTTGCGTGCCACGCGGCTCAGGCGCTGGTCATGGAGGTCGAACTCATAGAGGTCATTCGGACTGTTGGGCAGGTCGGTATCGCCGTCCACCAGACCGTTGGCCGTCATGAAGAAGACCTTCCCGCCGTCGGACGTCGCGCCGGCGAACTGCGAGCCACCGGGCGACGACTCGTTGCAGTCGGTGGTGACTACGCACTGAGGGGCGTCGACACGGATGGTGCTTGCGTTGTCCTGACGCACGTACAGATGCGACGGTGACGAGCCGTCGACGGGCGAGGTGAACACGATGCGCCGGCCGTCGCGCGAGATCGCGCTCTTGCTGACAGCCGCCGTGGTGGGATCGCCGATTGCCGACCCGCCGGCACTCACCAAGCTTCCGTTGTTGTCGAGGCCGACCACGTGGGTCGTGCCGCGCTCTCGCGTGTACGCGATGGCAGCGCCCGCCGTCGTCCCCGAGGCAGCCGGCTCCAAGACCGAGGTCGAGCTGAATCCGATGACGTGGCCATCGGCGGACGAGCCTCGGTAGTCCGCGCCGGTCGTGTTGGGCAGAGCGCCTCGGGAGATCCACGTCCAATGGCCGTTGCCCGTGGTCGTGTAGACGTCGTTGGCCTCGTTGGTGTCGGCCGGGTCAGGCGCCGACGGGAAGGCACCGACCGCCTCGCCGCAACTCGGACAGGAGAACGTCTTGAACCCTGTGGCGAAGTCCGGGAAGTTCGTCGCGTCGCCATGCGACGGCGTGACGGCGCTGGTCGTCCACCCCGAGGGCCCTCGGGTGAACAGGTATTGGTTGAGGTCTCCCGTCGGGGCGCCGCTGAACGCCGCGTAGCTCTGGGCGATCATGCGATCGCCGTCCGGCGAGGCGAAGGTCGTCCCGTACTGGGAGCCCGTCCCAAAGGTCGGCACGTCGCCTCCGCCCTTGTCGGCCGGCGAGACCTTCTCGTAGGCGAGGCAATCGGGAAGCCCCTCGACATGCTGCTGAGCGCGGATGCCGGCGTTCGGGCAGGCGTCTGCAGCATCGGCGGCGCTCACGCCGCCGAGCGCACAGCCCGCCGCGACCGCGAAGGCGGCGATGGCCGCCGCCAGCCGCCTCACGCCGCGTACTTCGACAGCGGCAGCTCTTGGCGCATGGCGCGACGGCAACGCAGTGCCGGCAGCGCTCGACTCTGAAAGACCCACGGACTCTCCTCACTCCTGTCCCGGCGGCTCGTGCCTCCGGGCGATTCAGACGACCCGGGGAACGGAGCGATCCTTGACTTTGGGGATACGCGACCGTTCCTCGAACAGCGGCGCAACCGTAGACGCACCGTGTCTGGAAGTCAAGCAACGAGGTACTCGGCAATTTCTTTAGGTGGCTCGACCGAGACGGCGAGCCAGTTCCGAGCCTCCGGCCGTGCACCGCCAGCGGTGCGATGAGCCGCGGCGTTCACCACGTTCCAGCAGCCCCGCCGCCTCCAGGCGGTTGAGCTGGCGGGTGACCGTCGAGAGGTGGGCGAGTCCGAGGGCGATGCGGACCTCGGAAGCGGTCGCGTCCGGGTGCTCGCACACGTGCCGTAGGCACCGCAGCGCGGTGGACGGGACCGACCATGGGCCGGGCTCGCTCCGTGAGAGCGCCTCGAGCGGCAGGCCGAAGAAGGATGCGCGCGGGAGCGCGTCGAGGATCAGCGGCTCGAGGTCGCGTGGAGGCACGGGAGCTCCGTCCCGGCCGTGTTCGTCGAGCGCGAGCAGCGCGCGGTAGAGCACCGGGCCGTCGCCTCGCTGCGCCGCACGCGCCACCGCCGCGCGGGCGGCCTGCCAGTCTGCGGCCCGCAGCGCGTCCGCGGCGGCGCCGGCGCGCGCCGCCGCATCGCGCAGGAACCCCGGGTTCGTGCTCTGTCCCTGTCTTGCAAGGCGCTCGCGCAGTTGCACGTCCAGCGCCGCGATGATCCCGTGCAGATCGACGCTCGGCCCGATCTCGTCGGCCAACCGCCGCAGCGCCGCGTCGCGTCGCGCCATCGCTCGCCGTCCCGCACCCGACAGCTCGACCACGCAGAGTGCCGCCCATGCCCCATCACATTCCGCCAGCGCGAGGTAGGAGGCGACCGTCGCGTCGATCGCGCCC
>JBEVLC010000339.1:0-7709 GCA_040509415.1 Baekduia sp.
CGAAAACGACCCGGACCAATGCTTCGGGGCCGAACCGTCGATCCGGGTCGCCTGGTGTCCCCATGTGGGACACAGAACGACCCGGACCACGACCACGCCTCGCAGCACCCGCGCCCAGGCGCCAACGGACGACGAGCCCGCGCCTCGAGTCGCCACAAACTGCTCACTCCCCTTGGTGCCCCGAACCACGCTGCGCACCCACCACAGCAAACGCGCTGAGCGCCACGGGTGCGCCACGCAAGCCACCACCCGCGGACCGCCGACGAAAGCGCAGCGCGCCGGACACCCAAGGCCCGGCGCGCCGCCGCATCTCAGACCCCGTACCTCAGCGAGATCGTGTCGCCGAGGCTCACGACCGTCGCCGTGTTCGCCGCGGCCGCGGTCCCGTTGTCGATGCTGACCTTCCAGGTCGACCCGCCGCCGTTGCTCACCCCGTTGATGGTGGTGATGGTCCCGCTCGCCGGTGAGCTGCCGGTCACGCACCCGGCCGGCGTCGACCCGCTGACAGCCGCCGTCAAAACCGCGCCGAGCGTCGTGGTCGCCGTCGTCGGCGCGATTGACACCGAGCAGACCTTCAGCGTGGCCGAGCCGTCGTCGACGACCAGCGCCAGCTTGCTCGTCGTGCCGCTCACGAACGACGTGCTCCCCACAAACCGCGGCTCACCCGCCGTCGTCGGCACCGGCGGCGTGCCTGCGAAGCCGCCGCCGGCCAGCGCGCGCAGCGCGTCGATCGAGGCATAGGCATTGGGTGTGCTGCCCGTGGTGTAGCGGAAGCCGCCGCCCGCCAGCTGCTGGCTGACGAGGAAGTCGATCGGCGTCTTGCCGGCCGCGGTGGTGAAGTCCGCCCCTTGGTTGGCGATGCCGCAGGCGTTGAGCCCCTGGACGGCCCAGCCGTTGGAGTCGGTGTTCGCGCCGAAGGACGATGTGAACGCCCCGGTGGCGTTGGTCAGCTTCCCCTTGAGGAAGTTCTTGCCCGCGACCACCGCGCTGTCGGTATTGGCCACGCCGCTGACGCACAGCGACGCCAGCGCCGCGCCGGTCATGTCGATGTCGCTGGCCGCGGCCAGCTGGGCCGGGACGCCCTCGGCCTTTGGCCAGTTCCAGCCGCCGTCGGTGTGCTGGTTGGCGCGCACCGTCGCGATCGACTTGTTCAACAACGCCTGGGGCACGCGCTGCGCGCCCGCCGACGTCTTGGCCCCGGCGAGCGCCAGCAGCGCGAAGGCCGTGCCGTTGAAGTTGCCGACCGTGCCCCAGTAGCCCTGCGACGCGGGCTGCCAGAAGGACGCGATCCTCGCGATCAGGTTTTGCTCGGTCGACACGCGCGCTGGGTCGATGCCCGCCGAGTAGGCGGCGATCGTCGCGCGCTCGAAGTCGGTCACCGGCGGCGATCCGCCCGGCCACCCGGCCGGGGAGATGTAGTCGCGGTAGACCTTGCGCGCGTTCTTGCTTGCGACGTTGTTCGGCGGCGGCGGCAAGAGGTCGACGGCTGCGACGCCCGCCGGTGCGAGCGCGCTGAACGCCCACTCATTGGAGAGGCCGGCCGACGCGAAGGCGCCGGTCGTCGGGTCCTGCAGACCCTTGACGTAGGTGGTGGCGTTGGTCACCGAGGTGGCCAACGCGGCGGGCGTGGTGGTCGCGTGCGCGGCCGCCGGGGCGAGCGCGAGCGCGGCGATGGACGCGGCGAGCAGCCGCGTGGTGAACCTGCGAGACATCGTGGTGAGACTCCTTGTGGTTGCAGGGCGCCGGGCGCCTCTCACCACGATCTCGCCCACGCTTTCGGCGCCACCGTGCTTCGAGAGCGGCCGCCGTCCAAAACGCGAGAACAGGGTCCGTCAACTGCATCACCGAGCAGGCATTCGGGCTCGGACAGGGCATCCCGTCCACACCGCTGCGCGTCAGCTCCGGAGTCACACCGGATTCCCCCACGCGATGACGGGCGTCAATCTACAGCTCCGCGCGCCGGCGCGCTCACCCGCCGCGAGTGAGCCGTCGTCACCCTCGTGGCGTTGAGGCTTGCGGGGCGACCGAGCCTTCAGGAGGGGCCATGTCCGACATGCATCGTCCGACGCCGATGACCGACCGCCATGTGCTGCCGATCCCCGATCGGCCCTATGACGGCCCGGTGTACGAGGACGCCAAGGACCCCAAGGCGACCTTCCCGCCGATCGAGCCGCTGCGCCCGCCGGCAGGCGCGCCGAACGTGCTGATCGTCCTGATCGACGATGCCGGCTTCGGCTGCTCCAGTGCCTTCGGCGGCCCGTGTCACACGCCGACAGCCGAGCGCTTCGCCGGCGCGGGGCTGAAGTTCACCCGCTTCCACACGACCGCGCTGTGCTCGCCGACGCGTGCGGCGCTGTTGTCGGGCCGCAACCACCACTCGGTGGGGATGGGCGGGATCACCGAGATCGCGACCTCGGCGCCCGGTTACAACTCGGTGCGCCCGAACACGTGCGCGCCGCTGGCCGAGACGCTGAAGCTCAACGGCTATGCCACGGCGCAGTTCGGCAAGTGCCATGAGGTGCCGGTCTGGGAGACCAGCCCGCTCGGGCCGTTTGACTCCTGGCCGTCGGGCGGCGGTGGCTTCGAGTACTTCTACGGCTTCCTCGGCGGCGAGACCAACCAGTACGCGCCCGCGCTCTATGAGGGCACGACAGCGGTCGAACCCGGCAAGACCGCGCAGGAGGGCTACCACCTCACCGAGGACCTGGCCGATCACGCGATCGCCTGGATTCGCCAGCAGAAGGCGTTGATGGCCGACAAGCCGTTCTTCGCGTACTTCGCGCCGGGTGCGACGCACGCGCCCCATCACGTCCCGGCGGAGTGGTCGGCGATGTACAAGGGCCGCTTCGATCAGGGCTGGGACGCGCTGCGCGAGGAGACCCTCGCTCGCCAGAAGCACCTCGGGGTCGTCCCACCCGACGCGCAGCTGACCGCGCGCCCCGACGAGATCCCGGCCTGGGATGACATCCCCGACGACCTCAAGCCCGTGCTCGCGCGGCAGATGGAGGTCTACGCGGGCTTCTTGGAGCACACCGACCACCACGTCGGCCGGCTCGTCACCGCCCTCGAGGACCTTGGCATCCTGGAGGACACGCTCGTCTACTACATCATCGGCGACAACGGGGCGAGCGGTGAGGGGGACCTGCACGGCTCCTTCAACGAGCTGATCAACCTCAACGGCGCCAACGGGTTGCAGACGACCGAGTTCATGGCGGCCCGCATCGACGCCTTCGGCACCCCCGAGGCCTACAACCACTATGCCGTCGGCTGGGCGCACGCGATGGACACGCCCTACCAGTGGACCAAGCAGATCGCCTCGCACTGGGGCGGGACCCGCAACGGCACGATCGTGCACTGGCCCAAGGGCTTCGACGCCAAGGGCGAGATCCGCACCCAGTTTCACCATGTGATCGACGTCGCGCCGACGGTCCTTGAAGCGGCCGGCCTGCCTGAGCCCACGATCGTCCACGGCGTCGAGCAGAAGCCGATCGAGGGCGTGAGCATGCGCTACGCGTTCGAAGATGCCGACGGGGCGGAACGTCGCGAGACCCAGTACTTCGAGATGTTCTGCAACCGCGGCATCTATCACCAGGGCTGGACCGCCGTGACCCGACACTCGACGCCGTGGGTGATGGCCGAGCTGCCGCCGTTTGCCGACGACACGTGGGAGCTCTACGACACCACCACCGACTGGAGCCAGGCGCACGACTTGGCGGCCGAGATGCCCGCGAAGCTCGAAGAGCTCAAGGCCCTGTTCATGCAAGAGGCCCGCAAGTACGACGTGCTGCCGCTCGACGACCGCCGCGTCGAGCGCTTCAACTCCGACATCGCCGGGCGGCCGCTGCTGATCCGCGGCACGTCGCAGATGCTGTTCGGCGGCATGGGGCGCCTGACCGAGGGCGTGATGATCAACATCAAGAACAAGTCGCACGCGGTGACCGCCGAGGTCACGGTGGGTGACGGCGGCGCCGAGGGGGTGATCATCGCCCAGGGCGGCGCGTTCGCGGGCTGGTGCCTCTACGTCAAGGACGGACGACCCAAGTACTGCTACAACCTGCTCGGCCTGCAGCGCTTCCACGTCGCGGGCGACACCGTGATCGGGGCGGGGACGCACCAGGTGCGGATGGAGTTCACCTACGACGGTGGCGGCCTGGGCAAGGGCGGTGTCGTCGCGATCTTCCTCGACGGTGAGCAGGTCGGTGAAGGCCGCGTGGAGGGCACCGTCCCGATGGTCTTCTCGGCCGATGAGACCTGTGACATCGGCGTCGACACCTCGTCACCCGTCAGCGACGACTACACGCCGGAGGGCAGCCGCTTCACCGGCACCGTCGCGTGGGTGCAGATCGACATCGCCGACGCGGCCGAGGACCTCGACCACCTGATCTCGCCCGAGGAGCGGCTGAAGATCGCGATGACCCGGCAGTAGTCCCCTTCCGCAATCCAAGAGAGGAACGACGTTGCCCGACCAGCGCAAGCCCAACATCCTCGTCATCTGGGGCGATGACATCGGCACCACCAACCTGAGTTGCTACAGCGACGGGTTGATGGGCTACCGGACACCGAACATCGACCGGATCGCGCACGAGGGCATGCGCTTCACCGACGCCTATGGCGAGCAGAGCTGCACGGCCGGCCGCTCGTCGTTCATCACCGGCCAGAGCGTGTTCCGCACGGGGTTGAGCAAGGTCGGCGTCCCGGGCGCCGACGTCGGCCTCTCGGCCGAGGACCCGACGATCGCCGAGTTGCTCAAGCCGCTGGGCTATGCGACCGGGCAGTTCGGCAAGAACCACCTGGGCGATAACAACCCGTTCCTGCCCACCATCCACGGCTTCGACGAGTTCTTCGGCAACTTGTACCACTTGAACGCCGAAGAGGAGCCCGAGCAGCCCTTCTGGCCGCCGGCCGATGACTTCCCGCAGTTCACCGAGCGCTTCTCACCGCGGGGTGTCATCCACTCTTGGGCGACCGACACCGACGACGACACCGTCGAGGAGCGCTACGGCCGCGTCGGCAAGCAGCGCATCACCGACACGGGGCCGTTGACCAAGAAGCGGATGGAGACGATCGACGACGAGGTGCTCGAGAAGGCCTCGGACTTCATCGGGCGTGCGGCCGGCGACGAGCAGCCGTTCTTCGTGTGGTTCAACACCACGCACATGCACTTCCGCACGCATCCCAAGCCCGGGAGCGTCGGTCAGGCCGGCCGCTGGCAGTCGCCCTACCACGACACGATGATCGACCACGACAAGGTCGTCGGCTCGCTGCTGGACCTGCTCGACGAGCTCGGCCTGGCCGACGACACGATCGTGCTCTACAGCACCGACAACGGCCCGCACATGAACTCATGGCCGGACGGCGGCATGACGCCGTTTCGTGGGGAGAAGAACACCAACTGGGAGGGCGCCTTCCGCGTCCCGCAGCTGATCCGCTGGCCCGGCAAGATCGAGGCGGGCTCGATCTCCAACGAGATCATCAGCCATCACGACTGGCTGCCGACGTTCCTGACCGCCGCCGGCGAGCCCGGCATCGTGGAGCAGTGCAAGGCGGGCTACACCGCGGGCGACAAGACCTACAAGGTCTGCATCGACGGCTATGACTTCTTGCCGCATCTGACGGGCGAGGAGGAGGCGGGCCCGCGGCCGGGCTTCATGTACTTCTCCGACGATGGCGATCTGCTGGCCATCCGCTTTGACCATTGGAAGGTCGTGTTCATGGAGCAGCGGTGTCCCGGCACCCTGCAGGTCTGGGCTGAGCCGTTCATCGCACTGCGGGTGCCGAAGCTCTTCAACCTGCGCATGGACCCGTTCGAGCGCGCCGACGTCACCTCCAACACCTACTGGGACTGGCTGCTGAGCAACGCGTTCCTGGTGCTGGCCGCGACGACGCTGGTGGGGCGCTTCCTGGAGACGTTCAAGGAGTTCCCGCCCCGCCAGAAGGCGGCGACCTTCACGATCGACCAGGCGATGGAGAAGCTCGAGGCGTCGATGACCGCTGGGCGCTGACGGCAGGCGACCGTGACGAGCGTCCAACCTCTCCCCTCCTGGAACGACGGGCCCGCGAAGGCGGCGATCCTCGATTTCGTTGCGCGCGTCACCGCCGAGGGCGGGCCCGACTACGTGCCGCAGGCCGACCGGGTCGCGGTCATCGACAACGACGGCACGCTGTGGTGCGAGCGGCCGGCCTACGTGCAGGCGATGTTCATCCTCGGCCGGCTGCACGAGCAGGCCGAGGCGATCCCGAGCTCGCGCGCCGGCCGGTCGTGCAAGCGCTGCTGGCGGGCGACCTGGGCGCGGCCCATGCGGCGGGCGAGGCGGAGCTGGCCGACGTCCTGCTCTCCACCCACGCCGGGCTGACCGCGGAGGAGTTCGCCACGGCCGCCGCGGGCTGGCTGGCCGAGGCACAGCATCCGCGCTTTGGGCGGCCGTTCGCCGACTTGGTCTACGCGCCGATGTTGGAGCTGATCGACCTCTTGCGCGGCGCCGGCTTCGGCGTGTTCGTCGTGACCGGCGGTGGCGTCGAGTTCGTGCGCGCGGCCAGCGAGCGGCTCTATGGCGTCGGTCCCGACAACGTGGTCGGCTCCGCGGTGCAGGTCGGCTTCGAGCGGCGCGACGGGCGTGTCGTGCTCGTGCGTCAGGCCAAGCTGCTCGGCTCGCCCAACGAGGGCGAGCCCAAGGCCATCAACATCCAGGCGCACGTCGGACGGCGCCCGATCTTCGCTGCCGGCAACAGCGCCGGCGACCGGGAGATGCTCGAGTACGCGACGACCGGGGAGCACCCGTCGCTGGGGATCGTCATCGACCACGACGACGCCGAGCGCGAGTACGCCTACGCCGGGAAGGCGCTCACCGATCCGGACGCCGAGGCGATCGCCGACACCGCGGCGCACTTCGGATGGACGGTGGTGAGCATGCGCGAGGACTGGGCCCGGGTGTTCGCCGAGCCAGCATGATGATGAGCATGGCCCCTGGCGAGGTGACCACGACCGCACGCGCCGACATGGTGTGGATCCCGGGCGCGACGTTCGTGATGGGCTCCGACCATCACTATGCCGAGGAGGCGCCGGCGCATCGGGTGGCCGTCGACGGGTTCTGGATTGACCGCTGCGCGGTCACCAACCGCCAGTTCGCGGCCTTCGCCCGTGCGACCGGCTACGTCACGGTCGCCGAGCGCCTGCCCGACCCGGCCGACTTCCCCGGCGCGCCGCCCGAGAACCTGCGCGCTGGCTCGCTCGTCTTCACGCGCACGCGCGCGCCCGTGGACCTCAAGCACCTCGACCAGTGGTGGACGTGGACGCCGGGCGCGAGCTGGCGCCACCCCGAAGGCCCGGGCTCGACGCTGGCGGGCCGGATGGACCACCCCGTCGTGCACGTCGCCTATGACGACGCGCAGACCTATGCCGCTTGGGCGGGCGCCGCACTGCCGACCGAAGCCGAGTGGGAGCTCGCCGCGCGCGGGGGCCTCGACGGCGCCACCTACGTCTGGGGCGAGGAGCCCGAGCCAGACGGCGCGCGGCTCGCCAACTTCTGGCACGGCGACTTCCCGTGGCGCGCCGAACCCGGCTACGGCACGACCGCGCCCGTCGGCTCCTTCCCGCCCAACGGCCACGGCCTGCACGAGATGGCCGGCAACGTGTGGGAGTGGACCGCGGACTGGTACTCCGCGCACCACCAGCGTCGAGGGACGACTGAACCACGCATACCGTGGTTGAG
>JBEVLC010000340.1:0-17990 GCA_040509415.1 Baekduia sp.
GATGACCCAGACCGTGGCCTCGCGCGACATGCGTGAGCAGCTGCTGGACTCGATGGACCTGGAGCGCGAGCGCGGGATCACCATCAAGTCCCAGGCCGTTCGCGTCTATTACGAGGCCAAGGACGGCAAGACCAACCAGCTGCACCTCATCGACACGCCCGGGCCCGTCGACTTCACCTACGAGGTGTCGCGCTCGCTGAACGCGTGCGAGGGCGCGCTGCTGGTCGTCGACGCCTCCCAGGGCGTCGAGGCCCAGACGGTGGCCAACACCAACCTCGCCGTCGAGGCCGGGCTTGAGCTGATCCCGTGCCTGAACAAGATCGACCTGCCGGGCGCCGAGCCCGAGCGCGTCGCGGGCGAGGTCTCCGAGCTGATCGGCGAGGACGCCGACTCGATCCTGATCATCTCCGGCAAGACCGGCGCGGGCGTCACTGAGGTGCTCGAGCAGCTCGTCGAGCGCGTGCCGGCGCCCGAGGGCGATCGCGACGCCCCGGCGCGCGCGCTGATCTTCGACTCGCAGTTCGACCAGTACCGCGGCGTCGTGGCCTACATCCGCGTCGTCGACGGCGTGTTCCGCAAGGGCGAGGCGATTCGCGCGATCGCCACGTCGACCGAGGCCGACATCGACGACATCGGCTTCTTCACCCCGGCGATGACCCCGGCGACCGAGCTCGCCGCCGGTGAGGTCGGCTACCTCATCACCGGCATCAAGGACGTCACCAAGCTGCGTGTCGGTGACACGCTGACGACCAAGCGCAACGGTGCGACCGAGGCGCTGCCCGGCTACCGCGAGGTCAAGCCGATGGTCTTCTGCGGGCTTTTCCCGATCGAGAACGACGACTACGCCGACTTCCGTGATGCCTTGGAGAAGTTGTCACTCAACGATGCTGCGCTGGCGTGGGAGCCCGAGACCTCCGACGCGCTCGGCTTCGGCTTCCGCTGCGGGTTCCTGGGGTTGTTGCACATGGACATCGTGCGTGAGCGGCTGGAGCGCGAGTACGACCTGGAGCTGATGGCGACGATGCCGTCCGTGAGCTTCGAGGTGACGTTGACCAACGGCGAGATCGTCGAGGTCCACAACCCCTCCGACATGCCGGATCCCGCGCGGATCCAGGAGATCCGCGAGCCCTACATCAAGGCCTCCATCCTGCTCCCCAAGGAGTACGTGGGGGTGACGATGGAGCTCTGCCAGGAGCGCCGCGGCGAGCACGCGGGCATGCATTACCTGTCGGCCGATCGCGTACAGCTGCACTACGACCTGCCGCTGAGCGAGATCGTGCTGGACTTCTTTGACCAGCTGAAGTCGCGCACGCGCGGCTACGCGTCGCTGGACTACGAGCTGCTGGGCCTGCGGCCCTCCAATCTGGCCAAGCTCGACGTGCTGCTCGCTGGCGATCCGGTCGACGCCCTGTCCATGGTGGTGCACAAGGACAAGGCCTATGAGATCGGTCGCAACCTCACCGAGAAGCTGCGCAAGAAGATCCCGCGCCAGCAGTTCGACGTGCCGATCCAGGCCGCGATCGGCTCGGCGATCGTCGCGCGCGAGACCGTGAAGGCCTACCGCAAGGACGTCACGGCCAAGTGCTACGGCGGCGACATCAGTCGCAAGCGCAAGCTGCTGGAGCGCCAGAAGGAAGGCAAGAAGCGCATGAAGCAGGTCGGGCGCATCGAGGTGCCCCAAGAGGCGTTCCTGGCGGTGCTGGAATTGGGAGACGAGCGCCCGGGCAAGTAGTTTCGGTCTCATGGATCTGGGACTGGACGAGCGCGTCTGCGTCGTGACGGGCGCGAGCCGCGGGATCGGCCTGGCGATCAGTAGCCGGCTGATTGCCGAGGGCGCGCGGGTGCTGATGGTCGCTCGCGACGAGGACCGGGTGCGCGAGGCGGCCGAGGATCTCGGCGCCGAGTGGCTGGCGGCCGACGTGACCGACCCTGACTGCGCTGCGCGGATCATCGCGACCGCGAGCGAGCAGCTCGGGCGGTTGGACGTGTTGGTCAACAACGCGGGGACGTCGCGCAACGTGGCGCTCGACGAGCTGACCGACGAGCACTGGCGCGACCAGCATGAGCTGCACGTCATGGCGCCGATGCGGCTGATGCGCCTCGCCGCGCCGCTGATGGCCGAGCGTGGGTGGGGGCGGATCGTCAACGTCGCGTCGTCCTCGGGCAAGCGCCCATCGGCCTCCAACGCGGCCTACTCGGTGGCCAAGGCCGGGCAGCTGTCGGTGTCGCGCGCGTTCGCCGACGCGTACGCGTCCCGTGGCGTCCTGGTCAACGCCGTCGCGCCCGGGCCGACGAGCTCGCCGCTGTGGACGGGCGAGGGCGGCCTTGCCGATCAGGTCGCGGCGGCGCGCGGGATCACGCGCGAGGAGGCGCTGGAAGCGGCCGCGGCCAAAGTCCCGCGCGGGCGCTTCGGCACGCCGCAGGAGGTCGCCGACGTGGTGGTCTTCCTGTGCTCGGAGCGCGCCGGCAACGTCGTGGGCGCGGCGTGGTCGGCTGACGGGGGTGCCGTCAACATCATCATCTAGGTGTCGGTCGCGGGCCGCTTTACGAGGATCTCGACCGGTCCACCCGCGCCGAGTCGCTCGCCCTCGCTGGCGGCGTGCGCGGCGAGACGGTCGGTCTCGGCACCGTAGGCCGCAGCGGCGTCGAGCTTCGCGGCGAGATGGGGCTCGGAGGCCGGGACGGCGACGACCTCCCCGGCGCCGAGCGGTGCGCCGGCCGTGCGACGCAACGCGTAGGGCAGGTCGAGCCAGCGCAGCCGCGGCAGCTCCAGCTCGTCGAGGGCCTGTTCGACGACAAGATGGTCGACGTGGCCGGTGAGGCCGAGCGGCGCGAGGATCAGATCGGGATGGAGTCGCCCGAGCGCGATCGCCAGCACAGACGCAGCGACCTTCGGAGCGTCGTCACCATCCCGCAACCCGTCGTGGGCGCGGTCGTCGCGGTAGCCGCGCGCCGTTGCCGGATCAAGCGCGAGGTGGACGACGCCGGCGAGCCCGAGGGCTTGGGCGGCGCTCTTGTCCTCCTCGGCTCCGTCGCGGGTGAACACGCTGACGACGACGACCGGATGGCCGTCAGCGGCGTGGCGGTGCAGCGTGGCGCCGGCCGACTGGACGGCGTCCGAGAGCGTGGGGGTGACGGCGACGATGGTGGTGGGGTTGGTCACGGGGCGCTTGATGGTGGCAGGGCGGGGTGTGGCTGGCGTTCCGTGCGGGCATCGCCGCTGCGCGTGGCGTGGTCCCTCGATGCGGACAGACCACGTCGCACACCACGGCTACGCCGCGCACTGCACTCCGCGGCGCATGCGGCTCGCCCCTCACGCCACCCCTGCCAGCCGCCGCACGCCCTCGGCCAGCTCCGCGGCCGGGGCCCCCGCGAACGTCAGCCGCAAGTACGGCGCCGGCGGCTCGGCGGCGAACCACGGACGGCCTGGCGAGACCAGCACGCCGGCGGCCGCCGCGCGCGCCGTCAGGGCGACGTCGTCGGTCCCGTCCGGCAGCCGGACCCAGACGTGGAGCCCGCCTGCAGGCACAGCCGCCAGCTCCCACGACGGCAGGTGCTCGCCCAGCGCGGCGACCAACGCGTCACGGCGCACGCCCAGCTCACCGCGCAACCCACGCAGATGGCGCCGCCACGCAGGGGCGCTGACCAGCTCCAGCGTCGCGTGCTGCAGCGGTCCGGAGACGAAGAAGTCGTCGATGATCCGCGCGTCCTTGAGTCGCGCGCCCGCCGCGCCGCGCGCGCTGACCGCGGCGACGCGCAGCCCCGGTGCCGCCGACTTGGTGAGCGATCGCACGTAGACGACATGGCCATTCGGATCGCCGGCGGCCAGCGGCGGCGGTGCCTCGCCGTCGATGCGCAGGTCGCGCGCCCAGTCATCCTCGATCAGGAACGCGCCTGCGGAGGCGACGACCTCCAGCACGGCCTCGCGGCGATCCGCCGACAGCGTGGCGCCGGTCGGGTTCGCGTGCAGCGGCTGGCAGTAGAAGACGCGCGCGCCGGTCAGCGCGAAGGCGCCGGCCAGCAGCTCGGGTCGCACGCCGTGCTCGTCGGTTGGGACCGGCACGGGCCGCAGGCCCGCGGCCCGCAGCGCCGCGATCGCGCCGAGGTAGGTGGGGGACTCGACGAGCACGGGCTCGCCGGGCGCCGACAGGGCGCGGAAGGTCGTCGACAGCGCGGCTTGGCCCCCGCTGCAGATGACGACGTCGTGCGCGCGCACGTGGCCGCCGGCCTCGCGCGCGAACCACGCACGCAGCGGCTCTAGTCCCTCGACCGCAAGCCGGCCCCAGGTCTCCGGTCGCCGCGCCGCGCGGCCTAAGGCTGAGCCCAGCGCGGCCAGCGGCTGCAGGTCGGGCGCCAGGTAACCGCCGGTCAGCGCGATCGCGCCCGGCGGCCCGACAGCGAGCAGTTGGTCAAGCGACGCGGCTGGCAGCGGCGGCCGGTCGGCCAGCGCGATCTCCTGCCAGTCAAGGTCGGGCGCGCGGGGCGGCGCGTCGGCGCCGATCAAGAGGTCGGGGCGCTCGGCGACGAACGTCCCGCGACCAGGCCGGGGAACGACGAGCCCCTCACCGGCCAGTTGCGCGAGCGCGCGCTGCACGGTGACCGGTGACGCGCGATGGCGCGCCATCAGCTCGCGAACGGACGGCAGGCGGCTGCCCGGGGGGAGGGCACGGGCAGCCGTCCGCACATCCTCGATAACACGGCTCTGTGTGTTACCGTCAATCATGAGTAACGAGAGTAACGTTACTGCAGCGCGGACGATAACGCAAGTTCGCTTGCAGCGCATCGCGGCGCTCCCGCCCGGCCTGCTGCTCGGCGCCCTCGGCGTCCTGGCCTTTTCGTTCTCGATGCCCGCCACGCGCCTTGCGGTCGCCGACCTCGACCCGTGGTTCGTCGCCTTCGGCCGCGCGGTCGTCGCCGGCCTGCTGAGCGTGCTCGTCCTCACCGCCACCCGCGCGCCCCGGCCGACGCCCACGCAGTGGCGCTCGCTGGCCCTCGTCGCGCTCGGCGTCGTCGTCGGCTTCCCGCTCTTCACCTCGCTCGCCCTGCGCGACCTGCCCGCCTCGCACGGCGCGGTCGTCGTCGGGATGCTCCCCGCCGCGACCGCGGTGGCGGCCGTCTTGCGGGCCGGCGAGCGCCCGACCCGCGCCTTTTGGCTCGCAAGCGCCGCCGGTCTGGCCGCCGTCCTGGTCTTCGCGCTCACCCGCGGCGGCGGCGACCTCGGCGCGCCCGACCTCGAGCTGCTGGCGGCCATCCTCCTCTGCGCGCTCGGCTACGCCGAAGGCGGCCGCCTCAGCCGCGAGCTCGGCGGCGCGCGCACGATCTGCTGGGCGCTCGTGTTGAGCCTGCCGATGACGGCCGTCATCACGGGCGTCGCGCTGGGCCACGCCGGCGCGCACGCGGGCACCACCCCGTGGCTCGGGTTCGCCTACGTGTCGGTCATCTCCATGTTCTTGGGGTTCTTCGCCTGGTACGCCGGGCTCGCCCGCGGCGGCGTCGCCAAGATCGGTCAGGTCCAGCTCGCCCAACCGGTGCTGAGCCTGCTCTGGGCGGCGCTGATCCTCGGCGAGTCCGTCGGCCACGCCACGGTCCTCGCCGCGCTGGTGGTCCTCGGCTGCGTGGTGGCGACGCAACGCACGCGGGTAGGATCACGTCGCGAATGAACCCCACGCCCGTCGGCAAGTCCTATCCACCCACGCTCTACGCGGTCGGCCGGGAGAAGATCAAGGAGTACGCGCGGGCGACGGGGGAGACCAACCCGCTGCACCTCGACCACGAGGCCGCGCGGGCCGCGGGCTACGCCGACGTGGTCGCCCCGCCGATGTTCGCCGTCGTCTACTGCAGCCCGGCGATGGGCCCAGCCCTGTTTGACCCGGAGCTCAACATCAACTTCGCGCGCCTCGTCCACGGCGGTCAGGAGTTCAAGTGGGGGCCCTTGGTTGTCGCCGGCGACGAGATCACCACCGTCGTCACCGTCACGTCGATCGACGAGCGTGGGGGTAACGGCTTCTTCGTCTTCGAGTCGGTGTCCACCAACCAGGACGGCCACACCGTGAGCGTGGGCACCTGGACCAACGTGGTGCGAGGAGCGGCATGACCACCTTTGAGCCCGGCCAGGATCTCCCTGAGCTGAAGGTCACGCCCGACCGCTACCTGACCGTCCGCTACGCCGGCGCGTCCGGGGACTTCAACCCCATCCACATCGATGAGGAGTTCGCCCAGCAGGTCGGCCTGCCCGGGCGGATCCTGCATGGGCTGTGGACGATGGCGCAGGTCGCTCGTGCCCAGACGGAGGCCGCGGGTGGCCCGCACGCGCTGCAGCGCCTCAGCGTCGGCTTCCGTGGGATGGGCGTGCTGGAGCAAGAGATCGTCGTGACCTCGAAGGTGCGCTCCGTCGAGGACGGCATCGTGCACGTCGATACCGAGGCGACCCAAGCGGGCACGACGATCGTGCGCCGCGGCGACGCCGAGCTGCGCGTCGACTGACGCCGCGCGCGCGGAAACTAGACTCTGGTGGGAATTGCTCTCGCCCCGCCAAGAGCTGCTCCTGCGCAAGGTCGTCGAGTCCTACACCGAGACCGGCCTGCCCGTGGGCTCCAAGACGCTCGCCACCGACCCCGAGATCGAGGCCGGTCCGTCGACGATCCGCAACGAGCTGTCGATGCTCGAGGAGCACGGCCTGCTCGCGCACCCGCACACCTCCGCGGGCCGCGTGCCGACCGACGCCGGCCACCGCTGGTATGTCGACCAGCTCAGCGGCGGCACCCTCGTCCCGGCCGGCGAGCGCCCGCTCGGCCTGCAGCTGATCCGCCGCGAGGTCGATGAGGCGATGCGCGTGACCTCCGAGACGCTCTCGCAGGTCACCAACCTGCTGGCCGTCGTCTCGGCGCCGCCGATCGACACCGCCGTCATCCGCCACGTCGAGGTCCTGCTGCTCCAGCCGCAGGTCCTGATGGTGGTGGTCATCACCTCGACCGGCGGCGTGACCAAGCGCGTCTTCACCTTCGACCGGCCCGTCGACTCCGGCCTTGCCTCCTGGGCCGGTCAGTTCCTCGACGAGCGCCTCACCGGGGTCGGCCTCGGCGCCCGGATGCTGCACCTGCGCCTGGCCGACACGAGCCTGACGCACAACGAGCGCACCTTCCTGGAGCAGCTGACGCCGATCTTCACCGAGCTGGCCGAGACCGCCGAGGACACGCTCTACGTCGACGGCACCGCGCGCCTGATCGGCGAGCATCGCGTCCAAGACCTTCATCAGATCAACGAGCTGATGCACATGCTCGAGCGGCGCGCGACGCTGCTGGGCCTCCTGCGCGCCGCGCTGCAGGAGCCCGACGTGCTGGTGCGTATCGGCTCAGAGAACCAAGCTCCCGCGCTGCAGTCGCTCGCGGTCGTCGGCGCCGGCTACGGCCTGCCGACCCGCAAGCTCGGAACCGTGTCGGTCATCGGCCCGGTCCGCATGGACTACCCGCGCGCCATCCGCTCAGTACGCGAAGCAGCCCATGAGCTCTCGCGCTTCATCGAGGACGTTTACGGATCATGAGCTCCACCGTGCCCAGCGACCCCTACGAGGTGCTCGGCGTCGCCCGAGACGCCGACGAGACCACCATCAAGAAGGCGTTCCGCAAGCTCGCGCGCGAGCTGCATCCGGACGTCAACAGCCACGACCCCGACGCCGAGGAGAAGTTCAAGGCTGCGGCCGAGGCCTACGAGATCCTCAACGACGCCGAGCGTCGCGCGACCTATGACCGCTACGGCCACGAGGGCCTGCGGTCCGGTGGCCAGGCGCCGAACTTCGACGGCTTCGGGTCGATCTCAGACCTCTTCGACGCGTTCTTCGGCGGGTCGTTCGGCGGCGGTTTTGGCGGCGGGACACGGACCGGCCCGCGCCAGGGCGAGGACATCGCGGTCGCGGTGGAGATCGACCTCGACCAGGCCTATCGCGGCGCGAAGGTGCCGGTTGGCTACGAGGCGATCGACCGCTGCGAGCACTGCAAGGGCAACGGCGCCGAGCCTGGCACGCCGATCGAGACCTGTGACAAGTGCGCTGGCCACGGTGTCCTGCAGGCGGTGACGCGGTCGCCCTTCGGGCAGGTCGTGCGGCAGGTCGCCTGCGACAAGTGCGGCGGCGACGGCAAGATCCCCAAGCAACCGTGCGAGACCTGTGACGGCCGCGGCTTGGTCGTCGGCCACCGGCGGCTGGAGGTCGACGTGCCCGCGGGCATCGCCGACGGTCAGCGGATCCGGCTGGGCGGGCGTGGTCATGCCGGCGATCACGGCGGCCCTCCGGGCGACCTCTACGTTGTTGTCCAGGTTGCCTTGGGTGACGGCTGGATGCGCGACGGCGACGATCTGGTGACGGTCACCGACATCCCGGCGCCGCTGGCCGCGCTGGGGACCACGGTGACGATCGAGCATCCTGATGGTGATGTCGCGGTCGAGGTGCCGGGCGGCACCCAGCCGGGCGCGGTGCTGGCGGTCAAGGACAAGGGGATGCCGATGCTCCGCCGCCAGGGCCGCTTCGGCGACCTGCGCGTCGTGGCCAACGTCGTGATCCCGCGCCGGCTCAACGCCCAGCAGCGCGAGCTGCTGGAGGAGCTGTCGGCCTCGATCACCCCCGAGCAGCTGCGCGACGACGGCGAGTCGATGGTCGGCAAGCTGCGCAGGCTGTTCCACCGGTGATTCGGCTGGCAGTGCGCGTCCGGTGCGAGGACGCCGAGGTCGTCCTCGCCGAGCTGCTGGAGCTGGCGCCGGGCGGGGTGGAGGAGACCGATCTGCCCGACGGCCTCATCGAGTACGCGGTCTACGGCGCACCGGGCGAGTTGCCCGACCTTCCCGACGTGCAGGCGGCCGCGGGCGGTGCGCTGGTCGAGGTCGTCACGACCGAGGTCGCCGACGACTGGGCCGACCGCTGGCGTCAATTCCACCGGCCGATCGAGATCGGCGGCCGGCTTTACGTGCGCCCTCCGTGGGAGCCGGCACGCGACGACATCATGGACTTGGTCATCGACCCTGGGCAGGCGTTCGGGACCGGCGCGCACCACACGACGCGGCTGTGCCTGGAGCTCCGGGCCGCCGAGGCCGTCCCGGATGCGCCGGACGCCGCCGGCGTCATGGACCTCGGATGCGGCTCCGGCGTCCTGGCGATCGCCGCGGCCAAGCTCGGCTGGGGCCCGGTCGCGGGGGTCGACCACGAGCTGGAGTCCGTCCGCGCGACCGCCGAGAACGCGGACGCCAACGGCGTCGGGGTCACCGTCGAGCGCTTCGACCTCATCCGCGGCGGCCCGGCGCCGACCGCGCCGCTCGTCCTCGCCAACCTCCTGCGCCCGCTGCTCCTCTGCGTCGCCCGCGCAGGGTTCGCCGCAGGCGAAACGCCCCGAACCCTCATCGCCTCCGGCCTCCTGATCCACGAGGCCGACGAGATCGCCGCCGCGTTCGGGCGCCACGGCCTCATCGAGGCCGACCGCCGCACCAGCGGCGAGTGGGCCGCCCTCACCCTCCGGCGGACCTAACCCGCCCGATCCGGGTCGCTTCCACCCCGACTATCGGGGCTCATTCGACCTCGATGCCGCGAGGAGGTCGCCAAGCCGTCGAGCGGTCTGTCTTCGGCGACGTGTCACCTGGTTGTAGGTCAAGCGCACGACGCGATATCCGGCAAGTGCGAGGACCTGATCGCGTTCGCGATCGGCTTCGAAGACCGAAGGCATCGAGTGATAGGCGTATCCGTCCGTCTCGACGATGAGGTCGGTCTCGACCCAGTGGAAATCGACGATGAACCCCGCAATTGCCACATTCGTCGTGGGCGTCGGCAGGTTGAAGTCGTCGCAGAGTTGGAGCAAAGCGACCTCGAGTGGGCTGCGCGTCTCCGCCGCCCCCGCGCCGGCGATCACTTCGAGCACTTGTCGAAGCCGCGGCACCCCATGCTGGCGCGGGTGGGCGCCGAGAACTCGGCTGATGGCCACGAGGTCGAAGAGGCCGAGTCGGTCCGCCTGCGCGATGGCGTCCTCAAGTGCTCGAGGACGCAGGATCGACGCGATGTCGAGGAGCGTGCGGGCCGGGGTGGTGACCGGTAGTGCGTCACGCAACGTGGTCTCGTCGGCGGTCAGCGTCCCGACGCGGTGGAGCTTGACGCGGCGTGGATCCGGGACGCGGCCCGATCGCTGAGGCGTCGTGACGTGGATCAGCGTTCCGCGGGTGGGTGTCAGACCCCAATGCGCGGCCGCGTCGTGGTGGCTGAGCACCGCTCGTTTGCCGCACGCGAGCACAGCGGCCATCCAACGGCCCTCCCGCGTGAGGCACGTGTGCCCGACAGCGAACACCCCTGAGGAGATCCGGAACAGCCGTCCGGCTGCGATCCGGTAGTCGACGTTCTTGTTCGAGAGCCCGAGGTCCCGCAGCTGTCCCCGAGCCACCACACCATGCTGCACGGTGGCCAGAGCACTCATTCGGCGATCCAGATCGCGTTCACCCCTCATATCGGGGTATAGGCGCCCCGGACCAGAAACTCGCCCCCCCCCGAACCGCGACTTCGTGCGGTTGGTCTCCTGCACGCGAGAGGACTAGCCTCGACGTCATGGCCTGGCATGTCGTCATCGCTGGTGGTGGGTTCGGGGGCTTCTACGCCGCCCGGACGCTCGAGAAGGTCCTTCCGCCGCAAGCCGCGCGGATCACGCTCGTCAACGACGTCAACTTCATGCTCTACACGCCGCTGCTGCCGGGCGCGGCGGGCGGGACGCTGGAGCCACGACATGTCGTGGTGCCGCTGCGCGAGGAGCTCAAGCGCACGCACCTGCGGCTCGGCACGGTCGTCGGCGGCACGCCGAGCGACCAGGCGCTCCAGGTGCGGACGCCGAAGGGCACGGTCGAGACCCTCAACTACGACCACCTCGTCGTCGCGATGGGCAGCGTCAGCCGCACGCTGCCGATCCCCGGGCTGGCTGAACACGGCATCGGCTTCAAGTCGCTGCCCGAGGCGATCGAGCTGCGCAACCACGTCCTGCGCACGCTTGAAGTCGCCGAGACGCTTGACGACGCCGAAGAGCGCAAGCAGTGGTTGACCTACGTCTTCGTCGGCGCCGGCTACGCAGGGCTGGAAGGGCTCGCTGAGCTGCAGGACTTCGCCGCCGACGTCATCGACCTCTACCCGCGCTGCCGCACGCAGGGGATGCGCTGGATCCTCGTCGAGGCGCGCGATCGCGTGATGCCCGAGATCCCGGCCCAGCTGGCCGACTTCGCCACGCGCGAGCTCCGCGGGCGCGGCATCGCGATCCGCACCAGCACGACGCTCGAGTCCGTCACCGCCGACACCGTCGTTCTCTCCGGTGGCGAGACCATCCCCACGCGCACGCTCGTCTGGACCGCGGGCGTCAAGCCGCATCCGGTCATCGCGCGGCTCGGCCTGCCGCTCGACGAGCAGGGGCGGATCAAGGTCGACCGCACGCTGCGCGTCGAGGGCCACGAGCACGTCTGGGCCCTCGGCGACGCCGCCGCGGTCCCGGATCCGGCCAAGAAGGGCAAGGCCGCGACGCCGCCGACCGCCCAGCACGCGATTCGCCAGGGCAAGCTCGCCGGGCGCAACGTGGCCGCCTCGATCGGCAACGGCCGTGTCAAGCCCTTCACCTTCAAGACCAAGGGCGTCTTCGTCGACATGGGCCAGGGTCAGGCCGTGGCGACGACGCTGGGCATCCGCTGGCGCGGCATCCCGGCCTGGTGGCTGGCGCGCAGCTACCACCTCGCGCTGCTGCCGGGCACCAAGCGCAAGCTGCGCCTGCTGGTCGATTGGAACATCCAGCTGCTCTTCGGCCGCGACGCCTCCGAGCTCGGCGGCTTGGGCCGCGCGCCCGGCCTCGGGGTCGACCCGACCGGTGGTGGCTCGCTCGCCGCCGCCGAGGGCAACGGCGCAACCGCGCCCGAAGGCGCTACAGCACCCGTCGCGCCCAGCTGAAGCGCTTGGCGCGCCACGCGTCCAAGTGCAGCGATGACACGTAGACACCCTGATCGGAGGAGTGGATCATCCAATCGGGGCTAAGCGCGATGCGACGACCTCGGTCCCGAAGGTGCCGGCGGCTGCAGGCCCGCACGCCACGCCTGGCGCTGGACCGCGGCGGCGACGTTGGTGGCGCCGAGCTGGTCGACCAGCAAGCGGTCGAACGTCGTCACCGTCACACCGCTGGACGGCGCGGCGACTGGCACGACGCCGAGCTGAGCGGCCAGCGCCGCCAGCGCCTCGCGCAGCTGGTGGCCGCTCAGCGGCCGCTCGCCGTGGAAGGCCTGGTCGTCGAGGTTGTGCATGACGTCGGCCTCGCGGACGGCGCGCTGCTCGCCGAGGTTCCGTCCGCCGGGCGAGGCGGCGCGGACGGTCGTCGCCGGGAGGAAGGTCGCCGCGGCGGCGAGCACGAGCAGGGCGAGCAGGAGTGGAATCCGGAGGGACATCGCACCGTTGCCATCGACTTCCGTGAAGGTCCGCTTGAGGGTGCGCGTCCGCACCCGGGGCCTACAATCGAGGCACATGAGCGTCGTCGACAGCGTCAAGCAGGATCTCACCATCGCGATGAAGGCGAAGGAGAAGGAGCGCGTCGGCGCGCTGCGACTGGTGCTGTCTGAGCTGCAGAAGGCCGCCAAGGACGGCAACGACGACGAGCTGGCGATCCTGCGGCGCGAGCGTAAGCGTCGCCTGGAGTCCGCCGCTGCCTTCCGCGAGGCGGGCCGCATCGAGCTGGCCGAGGGTGAGGAGGCTGAGGCCGCCGTCATCGAGGCCTACCTTCCCGCGGAGCTGGGCGACGACGAGCTGCGCCAGATCGTGGCCGACGCGGTCGCCGAGTCCGGCGCTACGACGCCCAAGGACCTTGGCGCCGTCATGAAGATCGCCATGGAGCGCACCGGCGGCAACGCCGACGGCAAGCGCGTCTCGGCGCTCGCCAGGGAGGCACTGACGTGAGCGCGTCGCTTCGCGATCGAGAAGGGAACGGCCAGTGAGCGCCCGCCGGCAGATCGAGCTGAGCAACGACGTCGCCGCCGCGCTCAGCGGCACGCACGACGCCGTCCTGCGCCAGCTCGAGGAGCACGTCGACTGCGCGCTGTTCCTGCGCGGCAATCTCGTCACGCTCGAAGGCGAGCCCACCGCCGTCGAGGACGCGGCGGTTGTCGTGCGCGAGCTCTCCGAGCTGATCGAGGGCGGCCACGAGATCACCCATGGCACGCTGGATGCCGTGACCAGCGCGTTGGATCGCCACGAGTCCCCGGCCAAGGTGCTGGAGGACGTCGTCTGGCGTCACCGCTCGGCGAAGGTCGCGCCGAAGTCGGTCAACCAGAAGCGCTACGTCGACTCGATCCGTACCAACACCGTGACGTTCGGCATCGGCCCGGCCGGCACCGGCAAGACCTTCCTCGCCGTCGCGATGGCCGCCGCCGCGCTGGCCCGCAAGGAGGTCAACCGCATCATCTTGACCCGCCCGGCCGTCGAGGCCGGCGAGCGCCTGGGCTTCCTGCCCGGCGACCTGATGGCCAAGATCGACCCGTACCTGCGCCCGCTCTTTGATGCGCTCAACGACATGCTCGACCCCGAGAAGGTCGCGGGGTTCCTGGAGAAGGGCGTGATCGAGGTCGCGCCGCTGGCCTTCATGCGCGGCCGCACGCTGAATGACTCCTTCGTCATCCTCGACGAGGCGCAGAACACGACGCCCGAGCAGATGAAGATGTTCCTCACGCGCCTGGGCTTCGGGTCCAGGATGGTCATCACGGGCGACATCACCCAAGTCGACCTGCCGCGCAACGAGAAGTCCGGCCTGATCGTGGTCGGCGACATCTTGGACGAAGTCGACGGCGTCGACTTCGTCCGCTTTGACGGCGGCGACGTCGTCCGCCATCGCCTCGTGCAGCGCATCGTGGAGGCCTACGACGCGCACGACCAGGCGGCCGCGCCCGAGCTGCGGTCAGCAGCCACCCGCCTTTGATGTCGCTCGAAGTCGAGGTGCTGGATGCCGAGCTCGCCGCCGGTCGCGAGGACTTGCCCCCGGAGCGCGAGATCGTCCGGCTCGTCAGCCTGGCGGTCGCCACGGCGGGCGTGACCGATGGCCATGTCGCGGTCGCCTTCGTCGACGCCGACCGGATCGCGGCGCTCAACGCCGAACACCGCGGCAAGGACGGGCCGACCGACGTGCTCTCGTTCCCGATCGACGAGGCGCAGCCCGATGGGGTGGGCGGAGTGCCGGAATCCCGCGAGCTCGGCGACATCGTGATCTGCCCCGAGCACACCATCAACATCCGCGAGGCGATCGTCCACGGGGCGCTGCACCTCGTCGGCATGGATCACGAGGTCGACGACGGCGAGATGCTCACGGTTCAGGCGGAACTGCTCTCATGGTGAGCGTGAACACGCGCGCCGGACTCATCGCCCTCGCTGGCAGGCCCAACGTCGGCAAGTCGACGCTCGTCAACGCGATCGTCGGCCAGAAGGTCGCGATCGTCTCCGACAAGCCGCAGACGACGCGCCGCGCGATCCGCGGCGTCGTCACCCGCGACGACGTCCAACTTGTGCTCACCGACCTGCCCGGCGTGCAGAAGCCGCTGGACAGCCTCACCGAGCGCATGCAGCGCCGCGTCGAACGCGAGCTCTCAGAGACCGACGTCGCGCTGATGGTGCTCAACGCCGAGCAGGGTGTTGGGCCCGGCGATCGCTGGATCGCCAACGCGCTCAAGAACGCGACCTGCCCGGTCGTCATCGCCGTCAACAAGGTCGACCGCCTCGACCGCCCGCACATCATCCTCGCGCTGGAGGCTGCCGGGGAGCTGGGCATCGCCGACGAGATCTTCCCGATCTCGGCGCGCAAGGGCACCGGCGTCGAGGCACTCGCCGACCACCTCTTCAGCCTCGCGCCCGATTCACCGTTCCTGTTCGACCGCGAGGACACCAGCGATCTCTCGCCCTACGTCCACCTCGCCGAGCTGGTGCGTGAGCAGATCCTGCGCCGCACCTTCCAGGAGGTGCCGCACGCGGTCGAGGTCGTCGTCGAGGAGGTCGAGGACGACCGCGAGGACCTGACCGTCGTCCATGCCCGCGCCTGGGTAGAGACCGACTCGCAGAAGGGTATCCTCGTCGGCGCGCAGGGCAACATGATCCGCGCGATCGGGACCGCCGCGCGCAAGTCGCTGGAGCGGGAGCTCGGCACCAAGGTCCACCTCGACCTAATCGTCCGCGTCCGCCGCGGATGGCGTGGCGACGAGGGCTTGCTCGACCGGCTCGGGTTCGACAACTAGTTGATCAGCTTCTTCTCCATGCGGTTGATCGCCAACCGCCATGCGACGAGGCCGAAGGCGAGCAAGAAGCCGAGGTGCCAGAGGTCGAGGGCCTCGAGCCCGAAGACCGCGTGGCGCACCAGCTGCACGCAGTGATACAGCGGGTTGACGTTGGCCAGGATGCGCGCCCACTCGGGCAGGCCGGAGATCGGGAAGAACGTCCCCGCGACGAGGAAGAGCGGCGTGATGACCGTCGAGGTCACGTAGCTGAAGTTGTCGATGGACTTCATGACCGCCGAGATCACGATCCCGAACGACGCCCAGCCGAAGCCCGCGATGAAGGCGATGAACGGCACGAGCAGCATGCCCCACGACGGATCCAGTCCGAAGACGATGGCCACCAGCAGTGGCGCACACCCGAAGACGCCGGAGCGCGAGGCGATCCACAGCGCCTCGGCGGTCACCAGCTCCTCGGTGTCCACGGGCGCGGCGAGAATGGCATCGTATGTTCTTTGATAAGTATATTTGACGAACGTGCCGAACATGGCCGGGAAGACCGAGGAGAACAGCACCGCGGTCGCAACCGTGCCGGTCCCGACGAACTGCACGTAGTCCAGGCCGTTGACCGTGGACACCAGCGAGCCGAAGCCGAAGCCGAAGGCGATCAGGTAGATCGTCGGCTCGACGGTCGACGAGAACGTCGACGCGCGCCAGTAGGAGCCGAAGTTGACGACCTCGCGGACGAGCACGCCGGTGAGCGCGGCACGGTCCAGGCGGCCGGGCCGGTTGGCGCTCGGCCGCGCGACCTCGGGCTTGTCGGTGGTGATGGCCATCAGGCGATCTCCTCGCCGGTCAGCAGCACGAACACGTCCTCCAAGTTGGCGTTGCGACGTTCGCCCTCCGGCACGTCGCCGTTGAGCGTCTCGGCGCGCAGGATCGTCACCGACGTGCCGGTGCGCCGTGTCGGCCAGCCGCGCTGCGCCGCCTCGGCCTCGACCTCGCGCAGGCGCGTCGGCGCCCCGTAGACCTCCAGGGCCTCGCGGCCGGCGTGCTCGACGACGAGGTCGTTCGGGCGCCCGACGGCGACCGCCCGGCCCTGGCTGACGACGACGACCGTGTCGGCGAGGCGCTCGGCCTCCTCGATGTAGTGCGTGGACATCAGGATCGAGGCGCCCTCGCTGCGCAGCCGGTCGATCAGCGCCCACAGCTCCTGACGCACCTGCGGGTCCAGCCCGACGGTCGGCTCGTCGAGGAGCACGAGCCGCGGCTGATGCACGAGCGCGCGGGCGATGAGCAGTCGCCGGCGCATGCCACCCGACAGCTCGTCGACGCGCGCCTTGCGGCGCTCGCGGAGGTTCGCGATCTCCAGCGCGCGCTCGATCGCGGCACGCCGCTCGCCGCGACCGATGCGGTAGAGGTGGGTGAAGACGAGTAGGTTCTGCTCGACGGTCAGCGTCACGTCGAGGTTGTCGAGCTGCGGGACGACGCCCATCTGGGCTCGCGCGGCCTTGGACTCGGCGGGCAGTGGGAAGCCGAGCACCTCGATCTCACCCTCGTCAGCGATCGCCTGCGCGGTGAGCATCCTCATGGTGGTCGATTTGCCTGCGCCGTTGGGTCCGAGCAGGCCGACGCAGGTGCCGTCAGGAACTGTAAGATCAAGACCGTTGACTGCTGTGACTTCGCCATAGCGCTTGACGACGCCGCGCAGGCTGATTGCAGGGGCTACGGGGACAGACGACACCCACCCGAAACTACACCGAGACGCCACATTCAGGCACGACGGTGAGCGAAACGGGAAACGGAAACGGACCCGAGCAACCGTCGTCGCTCGGGTCCGCACCGTGGATGTCCCCTCCGGTGGGAGGCGTATATGTGGCGAAAGGTCGACTCTCGATCCTTGGCGGTCCCGATGATGCCGGCGCCGCGCTCCCTCCAGAAGCGACGCTCGAGCTCAGGGCCGACCCGTCCGTGGGTCGTATTCGCCTGTTGTGTTGCTTCCCTAGTGTCGGCCCGGGCGCCGCCGGCTGGAGGGCCGTTTGACCCCGAACGGACGTCTGTCCTAGTGCGACGCCGCCAGCCGCGAGGAGAACGTCCGGATCTCCTCAGCGCCCAAGCGCTCGCCGAAGACGAACGGCAGCGTCGAGACGGCGGCGACCGCGTCGCGGCGTAGGCGGGCCAGCTGGCCCTGCTGGGTCCGGACGCGACCTGCGGCGGCCGCAACCGCCCGGCGCACGGCGTGATCGGCGGCGCCGTCAGCCGCCGCGACGGCCGCCACGTCGTGGCCCGACAGGCGGCGTGGCCAGAGGCCGTTGACGACGATCGCGTCGAGATCGCGGCCCAGGGTGGCGGCCACCCGTCCCTCCAACTCCAGCGTCTCGCTCACGGCCAGCTCGCTGGGCAGCGCGACGGCGACCAAGCGGCTGCGCGCCGGATCGGCCAGCGCTTCGGCGACCGTGCGCGCCTGGCCGGCAATCGGCCCGACGCGGGCGATGTCGGCGAAGGTGCGCGGCGTGCGCAGCAGCCCGAGGCCGTGGCCGGAGGCCGGCGCGTCGAGGATGACGGTGTCGTAGCCACGGGCGTCGCGGCGCCACCGGCGTGCCTGCCCGAGCTCCCAGGCCTTGGTGATCGTCACCAGCTCGCGCGCGCCCGGCGCCGCGGCGACGAAGCCGGAGAAGACCCCTGAGCGCGACAGCGGGAGCACGAGGCGGCGCGGCAGCTGGTGGGTCAGCCACTCCTCCAGCGCGCCGTCGGGGTCGATC
>JBEVLC010000341.1:0-13721 GCA_040509415.1 Baekduia sp.
GCTACCGGCGCCCGAGACGCGTGCGCGTCCCGTGTTGAAGAAGACCGCCGCGCCCGACTTGTGGACCCCGAGCAGCACCACCGCGGGCGCCGCGGCCGACGGCAGCGCTTGCAGCGGACGCAGCGCCGGCGCGGCGCGCAGCGCGTCATAGGACCCGAAGCGCACGGCGGCGCGCGTGCCCGGCCGGCGCAGGTCACGCGTCGCGGCCAGCAGCGTCCCGCTCGGCGACGCGCAGAACCCGCGCGCCACGCGATCGGCCGCGCAGACCGGCCCGGCGGCCGGCGCGCGGTAGACGGTGATCCGCTCTTTGAAGCCACTGAACGTCCGCAGCGGCGTCGCGTAGCGCAGCAGCCCATCGAGCTGTGCGATCGCCGGCGGCGCTTGCGTGAGGCTGCGGTAGATCATCAGGTACCGCGCTTGCCCGGCGCAGGCGCTGACCTTGGTCAGCTTGCAGTAGGGCTGGCCGATGATGCTGCCGACGCTCTCCTCGGTGAGCACCAGCGCACCCGGTGGGAGATCACTCGCCGCGTACGCCGCGACGGCGCCCAGCGCGTTGTCGTGGCGATCGACGAAGCGCAGCGCGAAGGTCATCATGTTGGCCGCGAGCACGACGGCCAGCAGGCCCAGCGCGAGCCGGCGGTGATCACGCAGCCGCGGGCGCAGCTCGGCGGCGACGACGAGCAGCAGCGGCAACTCCACCATCATGAAGTAGTGCCCCATCTTGAGCTTCAGGGCGGCGAAGCAGACCAGCGCCGAGGCCGCCCAGCAGAAGATCAGCGGGTCGGGGATCGCCACCATGCTGCGGCGCCGCAGCGCCTGGGCCCCGCGCCAGACGACGAGCGCGCCTCCCGTCGCGCTCACCGCCAGCGTCAGGGCAAAGACCTTGTAGGGACCGGTGAGCGCGCCGAGCGTCGCGCCGCCACCGATCGAGCCGCGGCTGGCCTTGTCGCCGGTCAACCGCTGCAGCTGCACGCCGCTGTCGGCCAAGAACGCGCTGCTCCCGTCGCTGAGCGTGAGCAGGATCGCACCCAAGATGTAGGCCATGATCACGGCACCGGCCGTCAGCGCCAGGATCGCGTGCTCGCGACGTTGCCCGCGCGTCGCCAGCGCCCAGTGCGCCAGCACCGCGACCAGCACGTAGATTCCGACGTGCTTGTAGACCGCGGCCCCGCCGAGCAGCGCGCCGGCCGCCGCGAAGCTCCGGATCCGGCCGCTGCGCACCGCCTGGTCGTAGACCACCAGCCCGCCGACGGCCAAGACCATCATGATGTTCTCGATCCAGCTGACGCGGTTGGTGAAGACCAGCCAGCCGTCGGTCGCCAGGACCGCCGCGGGGCCCAGCGCCCACGCGCCCCAGCGGCGGCGCAGCAGGACGTACAACAACACCAGCGTCACCAAGGACGCCAGCGCCGTCAGCACCCGCGCTTGGGCGATGCCCGTGCCGACCAGCGCAAACCACGCGCCGAGCAACTCGAAGTGAAACGGCGGGTGGAAGAGATAGAGGCCCTGGTCGACCCCGAACGACGGCTTGGCGTAGATGCCGTGCCCGCCGGCGACCGACCGGCCGACGGCCGCGTAGACCGGCTCGTCCCAATCGAAGCCGGGTCGCGTCCCGATCGACCACAGGCGCAGGAACGCCGCCAGCGAGAGGATCCCGACGGCGGCCAGCAGCTCGCCCACGGCCGTCCCCACCACCGCGACGGAGCGCGGCAGCAGGGACGGACGGAGCGTCGCAGGGGCTAGAGCGCTGCCTCGCACGCAGCCTGGTTGGCGAAGGCCCGGGTGCCCAGGTCGGAGACGAACGTCCGATACTGCGTCCCGGCGCAGTCGGCGTCAGTGGCGCGGCGGATCGTGATCTTGAACCGGCCGTAGTTGTCGAACGTCGGACGGTCGACCTCCCGCACCAGCAGCGGCCCGCCACGGCCCTTGACCGCGTAGTCATAGGCGTGGTCGGCCGACGGCACCGTCTGGCGCCCGTTCAGGGGCGTCGGGTGCCGGTAGAGGTGCGCGGCGCTGATCTGGAAGCGGCGCGTCGTACGCGGCAGCGGATCGAGCGCGCAGCGGCGCGCCCGGGTGATCCGCGCGAACATCGTCTCGGGGTCAAAGCCGACCATCCCCGTCGCGGCAAACGGCGAGGGGAACATCGGGCTCGCCTCCGGCGTGCCGCAGACGACCGCGGGACGGCCGTGGCGCTTCTTGGGATGCAGCCACTGCGACGGCTTGGAGAAGCTCCCAGTGCCCTGGACGTTGGCGACGTACCAGGTGTCCGCCGCCAGCGAGTTCGGTGAGGAGCCGGTCACCGAGCCCTTGCGGGCGTGGTGGGTCTGGTTGAGGTCGAAGTAGAAGCTCTGGCTGTCGGCGACCGGCGGCGGCGCCTTGGCCACCGCCAGGGCAGCTGGGGTCAGAGCGGCGATTGCCATCCCGGCAATCAGGACACGGGTGACCACGATGGATCCTCCTTGGGTCGTACAGCGGGCATGGATGACCGGCTGCGCATCCCGCGCAAGAGGCCGGTGGTGAAGGACAGGCCGAGCACGAGCGTGACGGCGGGAAAGACGACGGCCCGCGGCGTGCGCGCGCGAGCCATGGCGTAGGCGCCGAGCAGCCCCGCCAGGACCAGGCCGCCGAGCAGCGTGACGGGCTGCTCGACGCAGGCGACCAGCCCGAAGATCACGGCGGTCAGCACGACCTCGAACTGGCGCAGGCGATCCCGGCTGAAGCGGCTGCCCGGATGCTTGCCGACGAACTGCGCGCAGCCGCGCCCGGACCGGTGGTACTCCCGGACCAGCGCCCGCCAGCCCTGACGATGGTGGTGGTAGGCGGCCAACGATGGGTCGCAGAGCACGCTGTGCCCAGCGTCGACGATCCGCTGGAAGAACTCGTAGTCCTCGTAGCTGTGGACGAAGCTCTCGTCGAGCCCGCCGACACGCTCGTAGACGGCGCGGTGCAGCAGCACGTTGGCGGTGATCGGCAGCTTGCGTCCGCGCCGCCCGATCGTGTCGCGGTCGACGCGGTAGGCGCGCTCCATCCGCGGTGTCTTGCTCGCGACCGGGTTGGTGTCGACGTAGCGGCCCCAGAAGTCGCGGTGGACGCTGATCATCGGGCCGCCGACGCAGTCGTCGCCGTTGGCCAGCAGCGCCAAGCCCGTCGCCAGCCAGTCGGCGGGCAACACCATGTCGCTGTCGGTCAGGCAGAGGATCTCGCCCGACGCCGCCGCGAGGCCCGCGTTGCGCTTGACGTTGGCGTCGCGGCCGCCGGTGTCGACGGTCACGCCGACGCGGCGCAGGCGCAGCGATCCGACGTCGAGCCCGTCCAGCGCCGGCCAGGTCGGGTCGTCGTGGTCGCCGACGAGGATCAGCTCCAGGTCGCCGTCGTGCTCTTGGGCGGCGATCGATGCGACGGTCTCGCGGATCGTGCGCTGGCTGCCCTTGACCGGGATGACGATGCTGACGCTAGGTTCAGCCACGCTCGTCTCCGGCGCCGAAGACGAGGTGGTGGCCGACGAGCCAGTTGACGATCGTCGTCAACGCGATGCAGATCGCGTTGGCCATCCACACGCTGGCGCTGCTGAGGATCAGCAGCGAGAACAGCGCCTGGTTGGCCGGCACCGTGACGACACGCGAGACGTGGAAGCGGCGCCACTCACGCAGCGCCGCGGCTCGGGTGCGCCCGCGGCGGTCCTCCCACGTCCAGTAGCGGCTGAGGACGAAGCTCAGCTGCACCGAGACGATCGCCTGGATCAGGTAGGCGACGTGTGGGCTTAAGCCAACGGGGCCCGTGAGGACCAGCAGGATCAGGAAGCCGACCGCCATCACCGTGATGCCGACGACGCCGAAGGAGAGCTGGCGCCGGTAGCGGGTGGCGAGTGCCAGCGCGCTGGACTGGAGCGCGGTCACGAAGCGGCCCCGTCGAGCGTGGCGGCGGCCATCGCCGCGGCCGGGTTGTTGCACTGCGTTCGCGGCGCCGAGCGCAGGGCCGGGACGCCGAGCAGCGCCTCACGGATCGTCGCGGCGCCGAGCTTGCTCTCCCCCGCCAAGCGGTCGCGGAACGCGATCGGGACCTCGGCGACGGTGAAGCCGGCGCGCACCGCGCGGTGCGTGAGCTCGATCTGGAAGCCGTAGCCCTGCAGCGTCAAGGGCTCGCGCAGGACGGTGGCCAGCGCCTCACGGCGCCAGCACTTGAAGCCGCCGGTGAGATCGCGCACGGTCAGGCCCAGCAGGGCGCGGGCGTAGGCCGAGCCGCCGCGGCTGAGCACCCTGCGCCGCAGGCTCCAGTCCGGCGTGCTGCCGCCGGCGACGTAGCGCGACCCGAGTGCCAGGTCGGCGCCGCCGGGGTCGGTGGCGGCGAGCAGCGCGGGGATCGCGCCGGGGTCGTGCGAGCCGTCGGCGTCCATCTGGACGATGCGCTGCGCCCCACCCGCCAGCGCGGCGGCGAACCCGGCGGCGTAGGCGTCGCCGAGCCCGGTCTTGTCGCGGCGGTGCAGCACCGCGACGCGCCGATCGCGGGCGGCGCGGCGGTCGGCCAGCGCGCCGGTGCCATCGGGTGAGCCGTCGTCGACCACGAGGAGCCGGTGCTCGAGCGCGCTCGCATCGAGCACGTCAGCGACGGCGTCGAGCAGCCGCGGAAGGCTCTCGATCTCGTTGTAGGTGGGCACCACGATCCAGAGCCCCGCGGGTGATCGCAGGGGCCGTCGGACCGTCGCCCGGGTGGGAACGGCAAGCATCGATGCTGTGACCTCAGACCTCGGAGGTTTCAGAGACGACCTCGCGTCTGGTGCGAGGCGGCGCCACCCTCTCCGCCCTCGAGCGATGTCCGCAATCAAACATCCGTCGAGAGACGCTTCCGTCTCCTCACGGTCCGATCTTCATACCTTTTCGATCGCTCTGAGACGCTTATCGCTGACCGCTCATTCGGCAACTTCTGCGGGCCGCTCGCTCAGATCAAGATGAACGCTCAGGTTGATTTGAGCGCTGCGTGACAGATCGTCCAGGCGGCGCGGGATCGACCGAGAGCGGCGCTGTCGATCGATGGCACCGCAGGCCTACATCTTGCGCCCGAAGCCCGCCGCCAGCGCCGCGATGAGGTGCTGGAAGGACGTATCGAGGTCGAGCTTGATGCCGAATCCGTCGGCGGCTTCCAATGATGCGAAGCCGTGGACTGCCGAGCGCAGACCGCGCAGCGCGTGCAGCGTCTGCTCGTCGTCCAGCGACCAACTGCGCAGGACCGCGCGCAGGACCTCCAGGACGGCGGCGGCGGCCACCTGATGCTCGTTGTCGTCGGCCGCGGGAGCGGTGATCGCGCCGGCGGCGTAGCACCCCGGATGCGCCAAGACGTACTCCCGGTAGGCCTGCGCGGTGGCCTGGAGGCCCTCGGCGCCGGATCGGCCGACTGCCGCCTCGCGCAGCGTCGCGGCCAATTCGGCGAGGCCAAGCAACGCGATACCCCGCAAGAGGCCTGCGCGTCCTTCGACATGGTTGTACAACGATGGTGGTTTAACGCGCAGGGCCGCGGCGACGCGGGTGAGCGTCACTGCGTCCAGGCCCTCCGCATCGGCGATCTGCGCCGCCGCCGCGACGACGGCGTCGTGGTCCAGCCCCGCGCGCGGCACGCCGGCTCAGGCCGCCCGCGCGATCGCGGCGTCCATCGCTGCCGCGGGCGCCTCGACCAGCTTGCCGTGACCGGGCGCCAGGCGCGCGGGATCCAGCGCGCGCAAGGTCCGTGCGCTCTCCAAGTCGAGATCCGGGCTCCAGGTGCCCATGCGGACGAGCGGGAAGCGCGGGTTGGCCTTCGCGCTACTGGCGACGCCGCCGAGGCTCGAGTAGACGTCGCCGCAGTAGAGGGTGAGGTCGCGCGTGTCGAGCAGCGCGATGTGGCCGGGCGTGTGGCCCGGCGTGGCGACGATCTCCAGCGAGCCGATGCGATCGCCATGGCCGACCGTCCGCGACGGCGCCGTCTTGGCACCCGGGTAGCTGCCGCTGAGCTTGCGCGCCGGCTCGCCCGGGTCCAGCGCCATGTCCTTGTGCAGCAGCCGCGCGTCACGCGCCGAGATGATCACCTCGGCATCGGGCAGCGCGGCGGCCAGCTCGTCCAGCGCGCCGATGTGGTCGCCGTGGGCATGGGTGAGGACGATGCGCACGATCGGCGCGCCGAGGCCCTCGGCCGCGGCGAGGATCTTCTTCCCGGCGCCCTTCATCGTGGTGTCGACGAGCGTGAGGCCGTCGTCTTCCCCGACGAGCCAGGCGTTGACGAAGCCGAAGCGGGTGACGCGATGCGGGGACGTGGGCATAGTCGTAAGACTAATGCCCATAGTTTCATCCGTCAAGCAGGAACGAGGCGTGAACCGCCCCGTCAGCAGCGACGATCCAGCGCTGCGCGCCCGCGCTGCGCACGGTGTGCTCGCCCGGCTGGGCCGGTGTGCGGAACTCCAGTTCGACGTCGATCGCCGATGGCTCAGCGCCCGCCAGCAGCTCGTCCTCCAACACCGTCCAGTAGGCGGCGTTGTTGATGTGGTCGGCGACGTCGAGCTCGGTGCTGCGGAAGTGCCACGGCCGCGACGCGGCGTCCTCGGGCGGCCCCGGGTGGCGCAGCCGCGCCTTGACCTCACGCCCCGCGGCCGACGCGCCGTAGATCTCGAGCTCCCGCGCCGAGAACGGGATCGGCCGCAGGCTGGCCGGATCGAGGTGGACCCACAGCGCCACGGCCTCGACCAGGCCGCCGCCGGAGCTCGCCACCGTGGTGCGCCGCTGCGCCCACATGCGCCCGGTCCCGCTGCAGAAGGTCGCGACCGTCGCCGTCTCGCTGAAGCGCGGGAAGCGGGTGACCGACAGCCGCGTGCGGCGCACGACCCACAGCGCGGCTTCGCCAAGGCCGGCGTCGACCACGTCGGCCAGCGCGACGTCCTGCAGCCAGCGCGCGAGCGCGTCGAGGCGGACGCGACCGCTCGGCGCCGCATCGGCCAGCCCGGCGGTGACGGACTGCTCGAAGCGGCGACCGTCGCCCGGGTGGGCGACGAGCTCGTCGAAGGCAGAAGCGCTCACGCGCCGCCAAGTTACCGCGCGCGGACGAGCACCAGCGACCCCGTCCCCGGCCAGACCCGGTCGCTGCCCGCGAAGCGCGCCTGGATCTGCAGGCGCCGCCACGTGCGCGCGGCCTTCGGGATGACCATGGTGATGGTGTAGGTCGAACGGCCGCGCAGGCGCAGGCGCGAGGTCGTCGTCACGGTCTTGCGACCGATGCGCGCCGAGAGGCTCACGCGCAACGGCCCGACCGCGGCAGCGCTGACGCGGCCACGGATCACGAGCTCGCGGCCGTCGCGCGACGGCTGGGCCTTGGACACCGTCAGCGCGGGCCGCAGCTTCTCGACGATGAGCGTGGGACGGCTGAGCGCGGTGACCCCGGAGCCCAACTCGGGCGTGGGCGTCACGACGACGGGCACGGGCGGTTGCGGCGGTGGGTCGGTCAGCACGATCCCACGGCCGCTGACCGCGACCATCCGCGATCCGCCGTCGCCCGTGGTGGCGATCCGCCAGGTGCTCGACACGTCGGCCGCGCTGGACGGCGCGAACCGGACGCGCAGGGCGAGCTCGGCGCCAGCCCCGATCTCGGTCCCCTCCGGCAGCGCGTCGAGCACGCTGAACGGCCCGCCGGTCGGCGGCTCGGAGGCGAGCACCCGCAGCACACCGGGACCCTCGTTACGCAGCGTGACCGTCGCATCGCGCGTCTGCCCCACCGGCACGTCGCCGAATGTCCAGCCTGCTGCCGGGCTGACCGTCAGCGCACCCGAGGTGATGGCCTTGGCAGACAAGGTCACCGTCTTGTCGCCGCCGCTCGTGTGGAGGGTCAGCGCCCCCGTCGCCGCGCCAGGCACCAGCGAGGAGAACGTCACGTGCACTGCGAGCGTGGCACCCGCGGCGATCGTCGTCTCGTTTACCGGGGCGTCGGCGACGGCGAACGGCGCGGCGGGCGCGTCGAAGCCCGTGACGGTCAGCGGCAGCTCGCCGTCGTTGCCGAAGGTCACGGTCGCGCTACCGGTCTCGCCGAGGACCACGTCGCCGATCGGGGAGGTCGCCGGCGCCGTCAGATGCCCGGGCGCGACACCCGTCCCCGTCACCGCAACGGCATGCGCGCCGCTGCCGTCGCCGGCGTTGAGCGTCCACGCGTCGGTGATCGTGCCCGCCGCGGTGGGCGTGAAGCTGATGCGCAGCGTGCGGCTCTCCCCGGCTGGGATGACGGTGGCCTCGTCGAGCGCGTCGAGGACCGTGAAGTGCGTATCGGTCGGCGGCTTGGACTTGGTGATGGTCATCGGGCTGTCGCCCGTGTTGCCCACCGTCAAGGACACGGTCTTGCTCTCTCCCACGGTGACCGTGCCGAAGTCCCACCCGCCGGTGGGCGTCAGCGCCAACTTGGGCCCAAGGCCGGCGCTGCCCGAGAGGCCCACGACCTTCTCGCCCGCCGTGGTCTGCAAGACCAAGTTGTCGTTGAACTCCCCCACCGCCGTCGGCTGGTAGTGCACCGTGACGTTGACGACCTCGCCGGGAGCGATGACGTCATTGACGGCCGGCGCACTGGTCACCGAGAACGGCGTGCCCGGCAGCGTCACGCCGGTGATCGTCAGCGGTTGGCCGCCACCGTTGCCGAAGGTAACGACAGAGGCCTGCGAGTCACCGACGACCGCGCCACCGAAGGAGACGATCGGCGGCGACGCGGTCAACACCGCCTGCTGGGCCTGGCCGGTCCCGGTGAGGCTGAAGCTGAAGGTGTTGGTGTCGGTGGTGACCGTCAGCATGGCGGCGGCCGAGCCCGGATCTGTCGGCGTGAAGTCGACCGGCACCGTGATCGTCTGGCCGTCGGTGAAGGTGCCGCCGAGCCCGAGGCCAGCCGTGCGCGCGACGAACTGCGAGCCGGAGGCGCTGATCGCGTTGACCTTGACGGTCCCGCTGATCGTGAGCGTGACGTTGGCCGTGCTCGTGTCGCCGACCGTCGTCAGCGGGAACGTGGCGCCCGTCGACTGGACGTCGGCCTGGACCGGCGCGCCGAACGCGAGCACGTGGCCGTTGCGCGCGCCGACGTAGAGCCGTCCCTTGCCGACGCCGGGCATCGAGAACTTCGAGGACTGGCCGATCGGGAACGTGCGGCGCAGGTTGAGGTGGCCGTTCTTGGGCACGGCGTCGTAGGCGCGCAGCTGACCACCTTCGGCCCAGCCGTTAGGCGCCCAGACGATCCACAGCGTCGCCGAGCCCGACGTCGTGCCGTCGGAGGTGATGACCGGCGCGCCGGAGCTGAAGCCGAAGGCGTCGTCGGACTGGATCGGCGCGTCGAGCGACGGCGTGCCGTCGGCCGCCTTGCGGTAGCGGTAGAGCTTCAGGTAGCCCGAGGAGCCGCTGGGCTCGGGGTTGGCGCCGCCGCTGGGCGACGCGGTCGGGATCGCGATCCAGCCGCCGTCGCCCGGCCACACACCGGGCCGCGACCAGACGCCGCCGAACGGGCCGACGCGGCTGATGACGTCGTCGCCATGGCCCATGCCCATCCCGATGCCGCCCAAGTTGTCGCGGTTGAGCAGGTAGACGTAGCCGGCCTTGCCGACCGCGACGCCGACGTGCGGGTACGTGCTCGTGCCGAACGTGTCGTCGCGCAGGGCGGTGACGCCGCCGGAGGCGAAGTCGGCGTCGTAGTCGTCGAGGTGCGCCGCGTCGGCCGGCGCGAAGAAGTCGTTGGCCTTCAGCGTGCCGTCGGCCTGGACATCGAGCCGCACGATCGACTCACCGAACATCCCGCTGGGCGTGTCGCTCGGGCCGACCGGCGAGCCGCCGTTGCCCGTCGAGACGAAGAGCCGGCCCGGGCCGTCGGACATCAGCCCGGCGCCCGACTGCCAGATGCCGGCGCCGTTGCCGCTGGTGACCGCGCTCCAGCGCGCCTTGATCTCGCCGGCGGTGCTCACGCCGAAGACCCAGCCCTGATAGGGCGGGAAGTCGCAGTGACCGCCGAAGCCCGCGTAGATCACGCCGTCGAGCAGCAGCAGGCCTGGGCGCTGCAGCTCGGTCGTGGCCTGGAAGGTGACGCCCGGCGCGTTCTGCGCGGTGCCGCTGAGCAGCTTGGGGAAGCCCGCGCGCTGCGTGCCGGTCGCCACGTCCAGCGCGTCCATGTAATAGGCCGCGTCGTTGCTGCCGTCGGGCGCGTAGGTCTTGTGGGTCAGGTAGATCGTCTGGCTGGCCTCGTCGATCACCGGCGTCGAGGTCACGCCGAGATCGGGGTAGAGGTCGCCGCAGCCGATCAGGTCGGCCGGGTAGTGCGGCCCGAGGTTGACCGACCACCGCACGTCGCCGGTCTCCGAGTCGAAGCTGTAGATGTTGTTGCGCTCGGTGGCGACGATGACGCTCGTGCCGACGACCAGCGGCTGGGCGTAGACCTGGCCGTCGACCGGCGAGTCCCAGAGCTGGCCGAAGTTGGTGTTGGCGACCGCGTCGGGCGAGAGCTTGGGCTGGTTGGGATACCAGCCGTCGCGCAGGTCGTTGCCGCTGTTGGTGATGCCCGCCGCGCCGGCGGTCCCCGCTCCTAGCGCTCCGGCCAGCAGCGTCGCAGCCGTGATCGCGCGAGCGATCCGTCGAAGCGTGGAACGTCGGTGTCGCGGTGGCTGACCCATCGCTGTCCATCGTGGCGCATCGTTGCGGCGCCCGACTACACCGATGGCCAGGTCAGAGGTGGCCTGGCGCCTGCGAACGCCGCGCGAGCAGCCGGGCGAGCCCTGGAGGGAGGCGGCCGTCGGTCGACAGCCACGAGCCGGCGAGGATCAGCAGCAGGCCCACGACGGCGCCGGCCCCGGGGCGCTCGTCGAGGACCGCGACGCCGAGCGCGACGGCGACGATCGGCGAGATGTAGGTGATGACCGTGGCGCGACCGGGGCCGACCTCGCCGATCAGCGCGCCGAAGAGGACGAAGGCGGCGGCGGTGCAGAAGAGGCCCAGGACGACGATCGAGAGGATCGCGTCGGTGCTCGGCGTGTGCGACGGCGGGGCGAGCAGCGCGGGCGCCGTCAGCACCACGGTGGCGATGCTCAGCGCGACGGCCATCAGCGCCCGCGGATCGAGCGCGCCGAAGCGTTGGTTGATGATCATCGGGCCGGCCGCGTAGCCGACCGCGGCCAGCAGGATCATCAGCGCGCCGAGCAGCTCCTCGCCGCTGCCCGAGACGTCGAGGCCGACGAGCGCGACGACGCCAACGAAGCCGATCGCCAGTCCCACGGCGCGGGTGCCCGTGGCGCGCTCAGAAGGGTCAAAGCGGATCGCCAGCAGCGCGACGATCATCGGGACCGCGGCGATCAGGATCGCGGCCAGCGACGAGTCCACATGGCGCTCGCCCGCGGCGATCAGCGGGAACGGCAGGCAGATCTCGACGATCGCGTAGAGCACGAACCAGCGCCGGTGCGATCGCTGCAGCGCGGGCTTGAGCACGCCGGCGCGCTGGCTGAGGACGAGCAGCACGACCGCCGCCATCAGCACGCGGACCCACGCGAGGAAGATCGGTCCGACGCCATCGTCGACCGCGACCTTGATGAACAGGTACGGGATCCCCCAGAGGATCGACACCGCGGCGAAGGCGGTCCAGGCGCGTGCGGTCATCTGGCCGTCGATCGTACGCTGCTAGCGTCGGGCCCATGCTCCGCCTCAGCGTGCTCGATCAGTCCCCGATCAGCGAGGGGTCGACGGGGTCACAGGCGCTGCACGACACGATCGACCTCGCGCGGCTGACCGACCGCCTCGGCTACCACCGCTACTGGGTGGCCGAGCACCACGGCGGCACGATGCTCGCCGGGCCCAGCCCCGAGGTGCTGGTCGGTCCGATCGCCGCCAACACGCAGCGCATTCGCGTCGGCAGCGGCGGTGTGATGCTGCCCCACTACAGCCCACTGAAGGTCGCTGAGAGCTTCAGCGTCCTGGCCGGGCTGTTCCCGGAGCGCATCGACCTCGGCCTCGGGCGCGCGGCGGGCACCGATCCGCTGACGACCTACGCCTTGCAGCGGGACCGCCGCAGCGCGGCGCCCAACGACTTCCCCGACCAGCTCGTCGAGCTGCTCGCCTATCTGAACGGGACCTTCCCGGACGGCCATCGCTTCGCGCGGCTGGCGGACTTGCCCGGCCGGCCCGAAACGCCCGAACCGTGGTTGTTGGGGTCCTCGCCCCAGAGCGCGGTCTGGGCGGCGCAGCTCGGCCTCCCCTACGCCTTCGCGGACTTCATCAGCCCGGAAGGGGCGGCGATCGCGGCCAGCTACCAGGCGGCCTTCCAGCACTCCGAGCGTCATATGGCGCCGCAGACGGCGGTCGCGGCGTGGGTTCTGGCGGCCGACACCGAGGAGGAGGCGCGGTTGCTGGCGGCCTCGGCGCGGATGGCCTTCAAGCTGCTCCAGCGCGGGCGGTTGATCCCCGTGCCGCCGCCGGAGAAGGCGGCGCGCTTCCTGGAGTCCGAAGGCGAGCGCCTCGACGCGCCGCCGCGTGGACGCCGCACGATCGTGGGCGCGATCGACAAGGTCCGCGCGCAGATCGAGCAGTTGGCCGCCGACTACCGGGCCGACGAGGTGATCGTGGTCACGATCACCTACGACCACGCGGCGCGGCGGCGCTCCTATGAGCTGCTGGCGGAGGCGTTCGACCTCCCGGGCGTGCCGGTGATCGGTGGCGCGGCGGGAACCGCTGAGCGGTGAAGGTCTCCCCCGTCGCGCTTGCGGGCGCGCGTCAGGCCATCCCCTTCGCGGCAGCCGGCCTGGTCGTCTCGATCTCCTTCGGCATCTCGGCCACCGCCGCCGGGCTGCCGGCTCTGGCGACGATCGCGATGTCGGTCCTCGTCTATGCGGGCTCGGCCCAGTTCGCGGCGGTCGCGATCCTCGGTCAGGGCGGCTCGGTCTCGGCGGCGGTGCTGGCTGCCGTCTTGATGAACGCGCGCTACATCGCGATGGGGCTAGCGATCGGGCCGTCGCTCAAGGGCGGCCGCGTCCGCCGGGCGCTCGAAGGCCAGGCGGTGGTCGACGCGTCGTGGGCCATGGCCAATCGCGGTGAGGGTCGCTTCGACCGCCACACGCTCTTCGGTTCCTCGGCGCTGCAGTACCTCACCTGGCAGACGGGGACGATTATCGGCGTGGTGGCCGGCGGCGCCCTGCCCGACCCCGAGGCGCTCGGCACCGACGCGGTCTTCCCCGCGTTCTTCTTGGCCTTGCTCGTGGGCGAGTTGCGTGACGCCGAGGCGGGTGCAGTGGCGATCGGCGGCGCGATCGTCGCCGTCGTCGGCGGCCTGCTCTTGCCGGCCGGGATCGGGATCCTTGCCGCATCCGTGGTCGCGCTCGTCGGCCTGCGCCGCCCGCGGACCGCGGCGGTGACCGCATGAGCACTGCCGAGAAGGCCTGGCTGACCGTCGCGCTCTGCGCGATCACGACCTTTGCGATCCGCGCGTTCGGCCCCTTCACGATCGGCACCCGCGCGCTGCATCCCCGCGCCACCCGGGTCCTCTCGCTGTTGCCCGCGGCGCTGCTGGCGGCGCTGGTGGTGACCGAGACCGTGATCGTCGACGGCGAGCTCGACATCGACGCCCGCCTCGTCGGTGTCGCCAGCGCGGGCCTGCTGCTGTGGCGCGGCGCCTCGGTGATCTGGGTGGTCATCGGGGCGGCGGCCGTGACCGCCGCCCTGCGCCTGGTGCTGTAGCCGTCGCTGCGCTCCTCAGGAGCGCGCACGCCGTTC
>JBEVLC010000342.1:0-8669 GCA_040509415.1 Baekduia sp.
CGGCGCGATCCTGCTCTACCACCGCGTCGCCGATATCGGCCTCGACCCGCTCGGCCTCGCGGTCACGCCGGAGCACTTCGTCCAGCAGCTCGACGTGCTCGCCAGCGGCTGGACGCCCGCGCCGCTGGAGGCCGTCATCGCGGGCGAGGCCGGTCCGCACGCCATCGCCATCACCTTCGACGACGGCTACCACGACAACTTGCTCAACGCCCTGCCGGCGCTGGCCGCGGCGAGCATCCCCGCCACGCTCTTTGCCTCCACCAGCCACATCGCCACCGGCGTCGGCTACTGGTGGGATGGCGTGACGGCGGCGCTCGCCAACGCCGACGCCGACGGTCGCGACATCCTCGCCCTCGACCTCCCCGAGGGCGTGCGCGCCTGGGCACCGCGCACCCACGACGAGCGCGCCGCCGTGCGCGCCCACGTGCACGCCGCGCTGCGCACCCGCGACCGCCCCACGATCGCCGGCGCGCTCGCCCAACTCCAAGCCTGGGCCGGCCAGGACCGCGCGACCCAGCCCCCGGACCGCGACCGCCCGCTCACTCCCGACGAGCTCGTCACGCTCGCCACCGCCGGCCCCTTCACCGTCCAGGCCCACGGCCGCACCCACCTCAGCCTTGCCCATGCGCCTGCACCCGTCCGGGCCGGCGAGCTGACCGGCAGCGCCGACGATCTCGCGTCCTGGCTCGGTGAACCCAAGCGTCCGACGATCTTCTCCTACCCCTTCGGCGTGCCCGGCGTCGACGTCGATCACGCCACCAAGACCGCCGCCCGCGCCGCCGGCTACACCCACGCCACCGTCAACGCGCCCGGCCTCGTCGGCGCAAGGACCGACCCCTACGCCTTGCCACGGCTCGCCGTCCCGGACGTCGGCGGTGCCGCCTTCGCGCAGTGGCTGCGCGCCGCGCTCCCCGGCCGCGGCTGACCGGCGGCCCCACCGAGGCGCTCGACTTGTCATCCTGTCGAGCGCATGTCCCGTCTGGATCGCCTGCGCGCGCGGTGGCCCGTCTCGCCCCGCGTGCACGCCTACGCCGCCTGGTCGGCGCTGGTGCTGTTCACCCTGATCGTCATCTCTGGCGCCGCGGTGCGGCTGACCGGCTCCGGCCTGGGCTGCCCCGAGTGGCCGCGTTGCAACGGCACGTCGGTGACGCCGTCCGACGGCCATGCCTACATCGAGTTCGGCAACCGGATGATCACGACGCCGGTCTCGATCGCCGCCGGGCTCTGTCTTATCTTCGCGCTGCTGCGCCGGCCCTACCGCCGCGACTTCACGGTGCTCGGCGCGCTGTTGGTCGGCGGCGTGCTGGTCCAGGCGGTGCTCGGTGGGGTCACGGTGTTGACGGGCCTCAATCCCGTGACCGTCATGAGCCACTTCCTGCTCTCGATGGTGACCCTGGTCGTCGCGATGGCGCTGGTCTGGCGCGTGATGCGCGAGCGCGCCGGCAAGACGGAGACGCCCGTCCACGACGCGCTGCTCGTCAGGCTCACCCGCGCGCTCACGGCCGCGGGCGCCGTCGTCGTCGTGGTCGGCACCTCGGTCACCGCCTCGGGCCCTTACGCCGGCGGCGAGGGCACCGATGACACCGTCTCGCGCCTGGGCCTCTTCGGTGACGACACCTTCAAGACGGTGATGATGGTCCACGCGCGCGTCGCGGCCGTCTTCGGCGTCGCCGCCGTCGCGCTGTGGATCTTCGCCCGCGTCCGCGGCGCGCGCGGCCTCTTCGCGCCCCTGACCGCCGTCTGCGTCGCGGTCGCGATCACCGGCATCATCGGCACCCTGCAGTACCACGTGCTCGACTACCCGGCCTGGACCGTCTGGCTGCACGTCGCGTCGGTCTGCTTGACCTGGAACGCGTTGATCTGGGCCTTCCTCGCTGCCGGGCGCAGCGAGCGCGTCGCCGCCGACGCCGAGCCGCCGCCGCTTCCGCGCGAGCCGGCGACGGTCTAAGACACGTGGCGCACGCGATCCGCGCCGAGCGCGGCGCGAGCGGTGGTCGCGAGACCGCGGTCGCCGGTCATCAGGACTGCGCCATCGAGCGCCTCGGCCAGAGCCAGGTAGGCGGCGTCGTAGGCCGTGAGATTGTGGCGCAGCTCCCAGGTGCCTTCGCGCAGCGGGTCGTGCGGATAGCGGATGAGTCGGATCACGCCGAGATCGCCGACCGCTTCGCTCGCACGCTGGTCGGTGATGGCTCTGCCACGGACGAGGCTGCGCAGGGCATTGAGCGTCTCGGGCTCTACCACCTCGGGTGCGTGGAGGGGATCCTGTTCGCGTCCGGCCAGCTCGCGGTCGATCGCCTCGACTGCCTCGGTGCGGCCCAGGAGGAAGTCGGTGAGCACCGATGCGTCGATGACGATCAACGGGCGTCGCGCGCGGCGCGGATGACGGCGGCGCTCGACGGGCCGTCGTAGCGCTCTCGTCCGCGGATGCGCTCTGCCAGTTGCGGCACTGTCGGCGTCCGCGCGATGTCGGTCATGCGCGCGAGCAAGAACTCGTTGAGCGACTGGCCAGCCAGCGCCGCCTGGGACTTCAGCTGGCGATGGACGTCCTCGGGCACCCCGCGGACCTGCACGTTGATCATGCCAGCAATGCTAGCACTACGCCTGCAGTGCAGGCATAACGCATGTAAGTCGCCGCCGGAGAACTGACGCTACCCCAGCCGCTCCGCCCCCACGGCCAGCAGCGCGACAAGCGCCGCGGCGATGCCCACGATGCCGGGCGCGATCCGGCGCACCCAGCGGCGTCGGCGACGCGACCATCCGCGGCCGTGTCCGCGGCGGCTGGCAGTGCTGGCGTAGATCGGTAGCGACCGTTCCATGACCCTCCTCCAAGGCGGCATGCCACGCTCGTTGGCCCCGTGGGTCAACGACGTGCGCGCGAGCATGCCGCATCTTCCGGACGAATCCTTCGAAACGGGCCCGAAGGTCAGGTCACGCGGGTGTCCGCAGCGCCACCTACCACGGCGGTCTGCGGCGCACCGCCCGCCGTTCCCGACAGCACCAGGACCGCGACGTCGTCGCGCTGCTCGCCGAACTCCTGCAGCGCCGCGTCGATCCCGCCGGCGATCGTCTCGGCATCCGCCGGCCCGATCGCCCGCAGCAGCGTCTCCAGGCGCTCGGTGCCGAAGCGGCCGTCGGGTCCACGCGTGTCGGTGACGCCGTCGGTGTAGAGGACGAGCGCGTCTCCGGCGCCGAGCGGAACGTCGGCGACGGTCCAGCGGCCCTCCGCGAACGCGCCGAGCAGCGTGCCCGGCCGCCCGACGGGGCGCACCTCGCCGTCAGCGGCGACCAGCAGCGGTGACGGATGCCCGGCGCAGACGACCTGCAGCCCCACGCCAGGTGCGCCGTTGGTCGGCGGGTGCACGCCGACGCAGACCGCGGTGCAGATCTGGCGCCGCTCGGGGTCGGAGCCGAGCGTCGCGTTCAGCCGGCGCAGCATCGCGGTCGGGTCGTCCTCGTATTCGGCCGCGGTGCGCATCGTGTAGCGCGCCAGCGACGTGATCGCCGCCGCGCCGGGGCCCTTGCCGGTGACGTCGCCCATCATGACCAGCCAGCGGTCGCGCGCCTCGAAGAGGTCGTAGAAGTCGCCGCCGACCTCGGTGGCGGTGCCGGCGGCGCGGAAGCGCGCGGCGATCGCCAGGCCCGGGATGACCGGCAGGCGCGGGGGCAGCAGCGACCGTTGCAGGGTCGTGGCGATGTGCGTGCGAACCGCGTGCACGCGCGCGTGGTCGACGGCGATCGCCGCGCGCCGCGCGAGCTCCTCGGCCAGCTCGAGGTCGGCGGCGCCGAGCATCCGCCCGCTCTCTGACGTCGTCGCGAGCTGCATCGTCCCGATCACTTGGTCGCCGGCGACCATCGGCACGATCAGCATCGAGCGCGTGTCGATGGTCCGCATCAGCTCGGCGTGACGTGGCGATTGGGCGTAGCGGACGACGTCCTCAGCGACGACGTCGGCCCAGACGATCGACTTCCCCGTGCGCATGACCTCGGCCGGCCCACGGTCGTCGGACTCGACCGGCGGATAGTCACGACGCCACTCGCGCAGCAGCTCGACGCGATCGAGATCGCGATGGGCGACGGCCATCTGCACCAGCGCGCCACGCTCGTCGCGCAGGTCGATGCGCGCCCAGTCGGCCAGCTCCGGGACGACCGCCCACGCCGCTTTGTCGATCGTCGCGTCGACGTCGAGCGAGGAGGACAGGAGCTTGCTCGCGTTGGACAGCAATTGCTCGCGAACCTGCTGGCGCTTGACCGCGGTGACGTCCTCGCCGACCCACACGACGAAGTCCACGGCGCCATCGCTGTCGGTGACCGGCACGGCGCGCGCGAGCAGCCAGCGATCCTGGCCGCTCTCACGATCGATCGTGTGCTTCAGGCGCGGGCTCGGCGTCTTTCCGGCCAGCGCGCGCATGACCAGGAGATCCTGCATCGCGACCGGCTCACCGTGCTCGTCGAGGACCTTCCAGCGGTCCAGCAGCGCGGTGCTGCCACGGGCGATCAGCGTCTCGACGTCCTGCACGCCCGCGAACTCGGCGGCCGCACTGTTGGCGAAGCGCAGGCTGCCGTCGGGAGCGATCGCCGCGACCGCCTCGCCAAGGCTGTCGATGATCGCCTCCAGGCGGCCCTCGACGCGGCGCAGGTCGTCGAACAGCCGGGCGTTGTCGAGGGCCAGGGCGGCGCGGCCGGCGAGATCGCGGCCGAGCTGCAACTCCTCGTCGGTGAACGGCTCGCGGCCGCCGCCGCGGATGAACGACAGCGTGCCGAAGGTCGCCCCGTGGCCGATCAGCGGCAGCACAAGCGCCGACTGGTACCCGGATCCGAGGACGTGTGCGACGTGCTCGGGGTTGTCGGCGTAGCCGTGGACCTCCTCGGGCAGGTCCTGCAGCAGCACCGGCTCGCGCGTCCGTAGCGCCACGGCGACCGGATGGTCGCTCGCGAGGTCCAGCGGATGCTCCTCGCGCAGCCGCTGGAGATCGCCGGCGTCGGTCTCCTCGACGGCGGCGGTGACCGCGCCGCGCAGCGACCCGTCGCGCTGCAGGAGGTCGAGGACGGCGACGTCGCCAAGCTGGGGCACGAAGAGGTCGGTGAGGCGCGAGAGCATCACCTCTGGCTCGAGCATCGACTCCAGCAGCTCGCTCACGCCGGCCACGAGGTCGGCCCGGCGGCGCGCGGTCCGTTCGGCGTCGCGCTCGGCGACGAGCGCCTTCGCGGTCTGCGCGAGCGTTCGCTGGGCACGGATCAGCGCGAAGGCGACGGCGGCCAGGAGCGTGACCGCGATGATCGTGAGCGCGGTGCCACCGGCGACGAGATCGGCGATGACCACCGCCAGCAGCCCGGCGACGGCGATGGGGAGCGCTCGCGAGCCGGGGTCTTGGACATCCCGCGTCGAAGGGTCGCCTGATCGCACTGCGGCGATGCTAATGCGCGTGGCGCCGGGTTCGCCATCGACGGTCCGGCGCGCACGCGCTTTTGCACCGCTATCTGGGTTAATTCGCCAGCGACTCGGCAGCCTTGGCGGCCGGCTCGAGCGCCTGCTCCAGCACCTCGGCGACGGTCATCACCGGGTGAAACGTCATCGCCTCGCGGACGTCAGCGGGGACGTCATCGAGGTCGCCGCGGTTGCGCTCGGGGATGATCACGTCGGTCAGCCCCGCCGCGTGCGCGGCCAGCACCTTCTGCTTGAGCCCGCCGATCGGGAGCACGCGTCCCTGCAGCGTGACCTCGCCGGTCATGCCGACCGTGTGCTTGACCGGGCGGCCGGTCAACAGGGACGCCAGCGCCGTGGTCATCGTGATGCCGGCGCTCGGCCCGTCCTTCGGGATCGCACCTGCGGGCACGTGCACGTGGAACTCACGCTGCTCGAAGATCTCGGGGTCGATCCCGAGCTCCTCGGCGTGGGCACGCACGAACGTCAGCGCGATCCGCGCGGACTCCTTCATCACGTCGCCCAGCTGCCCGGTCAGCTGCAGGCCGGGCTTGGACGACTTGGTGGCGTTGGCCTCGATGAACAGCACGTCGCCGCCGGTGCCCGTGACGCTCAGCCCCGTCGCCACGCCGGGGACGGCGGTGCGCTGGGCGGCCTCGTGGAACACCTTCTGGCGCCCGAGGGCGTCGCGGACGGCGTCGACATCGATGGCCAGGCCACCGTCGGTCGCGATCGACTCGTCGGCGGCGATGCGGACCGCTGCCTTGCGGAGCACCTTGCCGAGCTCGCGCTCGAGCTGGCGGACGCCGGCCTCGCGCGTGTACTCGGAGATGATCGTGCGCAGGATCCCGTCCTCGATGGTCACCTCGTCTTCGCGCAGCCCGTTGCGCTCGCGCTGGCGACCGAACAGGTAGTCGCGGCCGATGGCGACCTTCTCGTCGACGGTGTAGCCGTCGAAGCGGATGACCTCCATGCGGTCCAGCAGCGGGCCGGGGATCGTCTCGGCCTGGTTGGCGGTCGCGATGAACACGACCTCCGACAGGTCGAGCTCGACGTCGAGGTAGTGGTCACGGAACGTCGAGTTCTGCGCCGGGTCCAAGACCTCCAACAACGCGGCCGACGGATCGCCGCGCCAGTCGGCGCCGACCTTGTCGACCTCGTCGAGCAGGATCACCGGGTTCATCGTCCCCGCGTCGCGCAGCGCACGTACCAGGCGGCCGGGGAGCGCGCCGATGTAGGTGCGGCGGTGGCCGCGGATCTCGGCCTCATCGCGGATGCCGCCCAGCGACATGCGCACGAACTCCCGGCCCATGGCGCGGGCGATCGACTCGCCGATCGAGGTCTTGCCGGTGCCGGGCGGGCCGATCAGGGTCAGGATCGCGCCGCTGCGCTTGTCGGCGGAGATGCCGCGCTCCTCGCGCAGCTTCTTGACCGCGACGTACTCGACGATGCGGTCCTTGACGTCGTCCAGGCCGGCGTGGTCGGCGTCCAGCACCTCGCGCGTGGCGCCCGGATCGAGGTGGTCCTCGGAGCGGGCGCTCCACGGCACCGAGATCAGCCAGTCGAGGTAGGTCCGGATCGTCTGGGCCTCGCCCGACTGCTCGCCGGAGCGCTCCAGGCGTGCGAGCTCGCGCTCGGCCTGCTCGCGCACCTCGTCGGGCATGCCGGCCTCGGCGATCTTGGCGCGGTAGTCCTCGCCGACGGTCGCGTCGTCCTCGCCGAGCTCGCGGCGGATCGACTCCATCTGCTTGCGCAGGACGTACTCGCGCTGCTGCTTGGCCGCGCCGGACTCGACGTCCTCGCGGATCTTGGCGCGCACCTGCAGCTCGGCCAGGCGCTCGCGCTGGCGCGTCAAGGCCAGCTCGAGGCGCTCGGTCACGTCGACCTTCTCCAGCAGCTCGACCTTCTGCTCGAAGGTCAGGTCCGGGGCGTAGCCGGAGGTGTCGGCCAGCGCGCCGGGCTCGGTGATCGCGCGCACCCAGGAGGCGATGCGGCCGTCGTCGCCACGCAGTTCGAGGATCTCCTCGACGGTGGCGCGGTACTCACGCTCCAGGTCGCGCGTCCGGCCGTCGACGGGCACGTCGTCGACGCGCTCCTCGACCTCGACGCGCAGGCGCCCGGCGTGATCGGTGTGCGCGGCACCGGCGATGCCGCGGGAGATGCCCTCGAGCATCGCGCCATGGCCGCCGCCGGGCAGGCGAACCCGCTGGGAGACCTTGGCGATGGTGCCGACGGAGGCGTACTCGCCCTCGTGGCGCGGGACGAGGAGGACGCGATCGTCGTCGCCGGTGTCGACCGGCAGCGTCACGTCCATGGTCGGGAAGACGACGGTGTCGTCGAGCGGGATGAGGAGGAGAGAGGTCATGCGGTGCTGAGATCCTTTTGGTCCGCGAGTCGTTGCTTCTGCAACGTCTTCGATGATCTTAGCGCGCTGGACTCAGATGTCCTATGGCCTTGCCGTTATGGCATGGAGAGCTAAGTCGATGCGGGGCAGCGCAGCGGGAGCACCTCGGATCTGTAGCCTCGTGACAGATGGACGAGCCTCTTCCCTCGGCGCTCGGCGACGCGTTGCGTCCAGTCCTCCCGGCCCTTGCCGAGGAGATGATCGTCGCGATCGGCCGCGAGGTGCCCGAGTACGCGCGCCCGCTGGAAGGGCCGTTCGGGCGCGGTCTGCGCGCGGGCGTCGAGCAGGCGCTGGGGCGCTTTGTCGAGACGCTCGTCGACCCGACCGCCGACGAGGACCCGAGCTTCCGCGCCATCTACGTCGCGCTCGGCCGCGGCGAGATGCGCGCCGGCCGCTCGCTGGACGCGCTGCTCAGCGCCTACCGCCTCGGCGCGCGGATCGCCTGGGAGCGCTGCGTCGCCGTCGGCCAGGCCGCGGGCTTCGGTCCCGAGACGCTCTACCGCCTGGCGACCGCGATCTTCTCCTACATCGACCGGATCTCGGCCGAGTCGGTCGAGGGCTACGCCGCCGAGCAGTCGGCCACGTTGGCTGAGCGCCAGCGCCGCCGGCGCGCGCTCGTCCGCCTGCTGGCGCGCGACGACGCCGGGGGCGAGGAGGTGCGTGACCTCGCGCAGCTCGCCGTCTGGCCGCGGCCGGCGACCGTCGCCGGCCTCGTCGTCCGCACGCCCGACGCCGACCGCCTCGCCTCGCGCCTGGGCGGGGAGACGATCGCCGCGGCCGAAGGCGCGCGGTCGCGCGCCGACGTCCCCGACCCCCGCGCGCCGGGCCGCCCCCCCCCGCGCA
>JBEVLC010000343.1:0-10145 GCA_040509415.1 Baekduia sp.
GCCCTCTCGGGCGCCCGTCGTCGTTGCTATCCCTGCCCGGAAAGGCGTTACTTGATCGAGTCGTAGACCTTGAAGAGCGGCATGTACATGGACACGACGATGAAGCCGACCATGCCACCGACGAGGACGATCATCACCGGCTCGAGGATCGAGGCGAGCTGCTTGACGGCGGCGCCGACCTGGTCCTCGTAGAAGTCCGCGATCTTGGACAACATGGTGTCCATCGCGCCGGTCTCCTCGCCGACGCCGATCATGTGCGACACCATGCCCGGAAACACCGGAGCGTTCTTGAGCGGCTCGGCGATCGTGCCGCCCTGACGGACCGACTCGATGACGTCGGCCATGGCCTTCTCGACGCACCAATTGCCCGCGGTCTGGCCGGTGATCTCCAAGGCGGACATGAGCGGCACGCCGGCGCTGACGAGCGCCGAGAGCGTGCGTGACCAGCGGGCAAGCGCGATCTTCTGCACGATGTCGCCGATCTTCATCGGGATGCGCAGCTTGAAGGTGTCCCACATCTTGCGGCCGCTGTCGCTGGCCTTCCACTTCTTGAAGGCCCAGCTCGTCGCGAAGCCGCCGACGATGAACGCGTACCAGTATCCGGTTATCGCGTTGGACAACCCAACGGTGAACTTGGTGATCGTCGGCAGATCGCCGCCGAACTGCTTGAACGTGCCGACGAAGACCGGCACGAGGAAGACGACCAGCGCGATCAGCACGCTGAACGCGAAGACCATGACGACGATCGGGTAGGCCATCGCGGCCTTGACCTGGCGGCGCAGGGAGTCGGCCGCCTCCAGCTGGTCAGCGACGCGCATCAGCGCGGAGTCCAGGACGCCGCCCGTCTCGCCGGCGCGGGTCATGGCGACGAACAGCTGGTTGAAGACCTTGGGGTGGCGCTCCAGCGCGTCCGACAGCGGCAGGCCCGCCTCGACGTCCTTGCGGACGGCCGAGATGGCCTCGACCAACTTGTCGTTCTCGGTCTGCGCCTCCAGCACGTAGAGCGCCCGCAGGATCGTCATGCCGCTGTTGACCATGGTCGCCAGCTGGCGGGTCATGATCGTCAGGTCGGCGGCCTTGATCCGGTTGAAGAACGGGATCGCCAGCTCTTTGGACGCGTGCTTGTCGGCGATGTCGAGGACGATCAGCCCGCGCTGCTTGAGCTGATCGGAGACGATCTGCTTGCTCTCGGCCTCGACCTCCCCGGTCGCCTTCGCGCCCGTGAGGTCCATCGCCTTGAAGACGTAGGTGGACATGCGCTATGCCGCCTGCAGTCCGGCGACGCCGCTCGAGAGCCGCTTGAGCTCCTCCGGTGTGGAGGACCGCTGCTCGGCCTGGCGCTGGGTAATCCTGCCGGCGCGGACCAGCGCGGCGAGCGCGGTGTCCAGGGTCTGCATGCCGACGCCGCCGCCGGTCTGCATCGCCGAGAGGATCTGGTGGGTCTTGCCCTCGCGAATCAGGTTGCGGACCGCGGGGGTCGGGACGAGCGTCTCGCAGGCCACGACGCGGGAGGCGCCGTCGGCCGACGGGATCAGCGTCTGGGTCATGACGCCCTGCAACGCGACCGACAGCTGCGTGCGGACCTGATCCTGCTGATGGCTCGGGAAGACGTCGATGATGCGGTCGATCGTCTGCGGCGCGCTCTGGGTGTGCAGCGTCGCGAAGACCAGGTGGCCGGTCTCTGCCGCGGTCAGCGCGGTGGAGATCGTCTCCAGGTCCCTCATCTCGCCGACGAGGATGACGTCGGGGTCCTGGCGCAGCGCGCCCTTCAGCGCGAGGCCGAAGCCCTGGGCATCGGAGCCAAGCTCACGCTGGTTGACCATGCACTTCTTGTGGGAGTGCAGGAACTCGATCGGGTCCTCGATCGTGAGGATGTGCTCCTCGCGCGTCTCGTTGATCTCATCGATCATCGCCGCCAGCGAGGTCGACTTGCCCGAGCCCGTCGGGCCGGTGACGAGCACTAGGCCACGCGGCTTCTTGCAGTAGTCGTGGACGACCGGCGGCAGGCCGAGGTCGTCGATCTTGGTGATGACCGACGGGATCAGACGGAACGCGGCAGCCATCGCCGAACGCTGCATGTAGGCGTTGACACGGAAGCGGGCCGTGCCAGGGATCGCGTAGGCGAAGTCGAGCTGCCAATCGGTCTCAAGCCGCTGGCGCTGATCGTTGCTGAGGATCCCGTAGATGATCTCGCGGGTGTCCGTCGGGTCGAGGACCGGATAGTCCTCCAGCGACGTCAGGCGACCACGGACGCGGATCATGGGATGTGATCCCGCCGTGATGTGCAAGTCGGAGGCACGACGCTCGAGGACGTCGAGCAGGAGCTGGGCGAAATCGATCCGCATCGCCACGATGGTCGACCTCTGGACCCCGGTTCTTGAGCCGGCCGGGTCGCAGTGGACGGGCGTCGTCAGGCTCAGCCCGTGCCGGTGACGCGCGCGACCTCGGCGATCGAGGTCCGGCCCTGGCGAACCTTCTCCAGCCCGTCGTCGCGCAGGCGACGCATACCGTCGCGCATCGCGACTTCCGCGATGCGGTCGGCGGGCGCGCGCTCGATCGCCAGGCGGCGGATCTCGTCGGTGATCGTCATGACCTCGTAGAGGCCGATCCGGCCCTTGTAGCCCGAGCCTCCGCAGCGCGAGCAGCCCTTGGGGTCGTAGGCCTCGATGTCGACCGCCGAGCGGAAGCCATGGTCCTGCAGGACCGCCGCCGAGAGGATCGTGCGCTCCTTGCAGTGCGAGCAGAGCGTGCGGCACAGGCGCTGGGCGATCACGCAGTCGACGGCCGAGGCCACCAAGAACGGCTCGATGCCCATCTCGACCAGGCGCGTGATCGACGTCGGCGCGTCGTTGGTGTGCAGCGTGGAGAGCACGAGGTGGCCGGTCAGCGCGGCCTCGATCGCGATCTTCGCCGTCTCGGCGTCGCGGATCTCGCCGACCATGATGATGTCGGGGTCGGCGCGCATCATCGCGCGCAGGCCGTTGGCGAAGGTCAGGCCGGCCTTCTTGTTGACCTGGACCTGGGTGACGCCTTCGAGCTGGTACTCGACCGGGTCCTCGATCGTGATGATGTTCTTCTCGGGCGTGTTGAGCTCGCCGACTGCCGCGTACAACGACGTGGACTTGCCCGAGCCGGTCGGGCCGGTGACGAGCACGGCTCCGTAGGCCTGGTGGAACGCCTTCTGGAAGCGCGCCGCGTCCTCGTCGCCCATGCCGAGCTTCTCGAAGTCGAACTGGACGTTGGACTTGTCCAGGATGCGGATGACGATGTTCTCGCCGTGCACCGACGGCAGCGTCACCACGCGCAAGTCGATGTGGCGGCCGTCGAGGCTGAGGCCGACGCGGCCGTCCTGGGGCAGGCGACGCTCGGCGATGTCGAGGTCGCTCATGATCTTCAGGCGCGACACGACGCCCGAGACCATGCGCCGCGGCACGGTCATCGTCTCGACCAGCACGCCGTCGATACGGAAGCGGACGCGCATCGAGCCATCCTCGGGCTCGAAGTGGATGTCCGAGGTGCCCTGCTCGGCGGCCTGAGCGACGATCTGGTTGACGAGCTTGATGACCGGCGCGTCGTCAGCGGACTCGCGCAGGTCGACGATCTCGCCGATGCCCTCCTCATCGCTGCTGAGGTCGATCTCGGCCGTGGCCGCGACGTGCTCCAGGCGCGACTGGCGCGAGATCAGCGTCGCGATGTCCTCGCGCGAGGCGACCGCGACGCGAACCTCGTAGCCGGTCATCAGCGCGATGTCGTCAACGGCCAGGACGTTGGCCGGGTCGGCCATCGCGATCAGCAAGCCGCGCTCGCCGGCGAAGCCGACCGGCACGGCCTCGTAGCGCTTGGCCGCCTGCGGGGCGATCAGGTTGGCCGCCGACATGTCGACGTGGAACACCGACAGGTCGAGGTGGTCGAGGCCGTGGCGCTCGGCGACCGCGCGAGCGTGGTTCTCCATCGACAGCGCGCCCTGATCGAGCAGGACGGCCTCCGGCGTCGTGCCGGTGGCGCGCGCCGCCTCGACCGCCTGCTCGACGCGCGGACGGTCGACGAAGCCGAGTTCGACGATGACGTCGGTCAGGAAGCGGGCGCTGCCGCCGCCGGTGCGACGGGGCGGCGTGATGCCGTTCCAATCGGCTGGACGTTCGTTGGACGCCGCGGGGGCCGTGGGCGCCGCGACCGACGGTGGCGCGACGGTGGCGCCGGTGACGACATCATCGACCGGGGCGCCGGGGATCGGCGGCACGGCGGTCAGGTGAGTCGCTGGTTCCGGGGTCATGGGAGTCGGGGAACGTGGCACGAGCGCTGTCTCGCATCACGTCGATGGGCGCCTCCAGGCCGGTCCAGGCCTGAAAGCTCAACGCACCCTGGCGGACGAGGACCTCGAGGCCATCGACCACCGCGCATCCTCGACTGCTCGCTGCTGCGATCAGCTCGGTGCCGCCGGCCCGGTAGACCAGGTCCGCCACGGTTGCATATGTGCCCAGCGCATCGGCGTCGACCGGCAGATCCTTGAAGTTCCCGTCCGCCAGCCCGACACTCGTGCAGTTGACCAACAGGTCGGCGGCGATCGGCCGATCGACTGCATCCACATCGAGGTCAGCGGCCAGCGCGGCAGCGCGGTCGGCCGATCGGTTCCAGACCGCGACGCGCGCCGCACCCGCCGCGCGCAGCGCGTAGGCGACCGCGCGCGCCGAGCCGCCGGCGCCGAGCACGAGCGCCGTCTGGCCGGCGGGCTCGCGGTCGATGTCAGCCAGCGTGGCCAGGAAGCCGGGCGCGTCGGTGTTGGCCACCGCGATCGCGCCATCGGCGGCGAAGCTCAGCGTGTTGGCCGCGCCGATCGCGCGGGCGGCGTCGGTGGCCTCGTCGGCGAGCGCGAGCGCCGCCTCCTTGTGTGGGATCGTGACGTTGGCGCCGACGAAGCCCGCGGCGGGCAGCCCGCGCACGGTCTCCTCGAAGACCTCGGGTGGGACCGGCAGCCGCTGGTAGTGCCAGTCCTTGAGGCCGAGCTGGGCGAGCGCGGCGTTGTGCATCCGCGGCGAGCGGCTGTGCGACACCGGCCAGCCCAGGACACCAAGGCGCTTCATCTGCGTCCTAGCAGTGCGACGGGTCCTTGCCGCCGAGCTGCGCACGCTTGCGGTTGTAGGCCTGGACGTCCTTGGTGAACTGGGCGTCGGTCGCGGAGAAGGCGTGCGCGCCGTTGCCGCAGGGCTTGACGACGTAGAACAGGTAGTTGACCTTGGCCGGGCTCAGCGCCGCCTTGATCGAGGCGAGGCCCGGACTGCCGATCGGCGTCGGCGGCAGACCCTGGCGCGTGCGCGTGTTGAAGGCCGAGTTCTTCTGGAGCTCGGACTGCTTGAGCGGCCGCGACCAGTTGTTGAGGATGTAGCGCAGCGTCGCGTCGATGCCGAGCGGGATGTGCTGCTCGAGGCGGTTATAGATGACGGCCGAGATCAAGCGGCGGTCCTTGGCGACCTGCGCCTCGCGCTCGATCATCGAGGCGATGATCAGCACGTCGTAGTCGCTGAGGTTCTTGCGGTGGGCGGCCTTGCGGCTCAGCGGGTCGAAGGTGCGCTTGAAGGTCGCCAGCTGCTGGGTGGTCAGGTCGCGGGCGGTCGACTTGCGCTTGAGCTCGTAGGTCGCCGGGAACAGGAAGCCCTCCAGCGAGTGGGTGCCACGCGGCACGCCGTAGTTCTTGAAGCCCTTGACCTCACGCGGGTTGCGGGTCGCGGCCTTCAGGTAGCTGCCGTCCAGCGCGGTCTGGCGGATGATCGCCGCGGTCTCTGAGATCGAGAGGCCCTCGGGGATCGTGACCTTGACGGTCGGCGCCGCGGCGGGGTTCTGCGTGAGCGCGTCAAGCGCGGCGGCGTAGCTCATGTCGCGCTTCAGCGTGAAGCGCCCGGCCTTGAGGTCCCCGCGCTTGCCTGAGAGCCGTGAACGGATGTTGAAGAAGAACGCGGAGTCGATGACGCCCTGGTCGGCGAGCTCGTCGGCGATCTCGCCGGCGGTGGAGCCGGGCGCGATCACGACGGCGATCGGCCGCTTGGCGTCGCCGGCGTCGTGGCCGGGCTGCGCGACGCGGTAGGCGAACCACGCGGCCGCCGCGACCAGCAGCAAGACCAGCAGCAAGACGAGCCGGCGGGCGCCGCGCCGGGAGCGCGGGAGGCCACGCTGGCGCGGGACGCTGGCAGGACGGTCGCGGCGGCGCGTGCGGCGGCCGGCGGGACCGCGGACGGGCCCAGGCGGCGTGGGCCGTGGGCCGCCGACCTGCGGCAGGTCGCCGACCGACGGCGCGGAGACGCGCTTGACGCCCGCCGGCGCCTCGACGTGGGTGTGCGGCTCGATCTCGTGCTCGGGCTCGAAGGGCTCGGGCGGGACGGTGACCGGCTCGGGCTCCGGCGCCCAGGCAGGCTCGGCGACGGGCTCGGCCGGCGATGCGTAGACCGGCTCCGGCGGCAGCTCGTAGGCCGGCTCGGGGAGCTGGTCGCCAGGCTCGGCGATCGGGTCGTAGGCGACGGGCTCCGGCTCCCAGGCGACCGGTTCGGGCTCGGGCTCGAACGCCACCGGCTCGGGCGCCGGCGGCGGCGTGCGCCCCTCGCGCTCAGCCCGGCGACGCTCGCGCTCCAGCCGGGCCGCCTCGCGCTCGGCGGCGCTGCGGGCGCGATCGGCCGCGCCCCCGTCGCCCTTCTTGCCTCCGAACAGCGGCGTCACGCCAGCTCCCCTCCGTGCAGCGCCAACCAGTCCTCAAGCAGCACGGCGGCTGCCCGCGAGTCCTCGCTGGTGCGCGTGTCGCCGGACTTCGCCGCGATCGCGGTCGTGAAGCGCTCGTCGTAGAGCTCGACGGGAATCGGCTTGACGCGCTCGCGCAGGCGGTCGGCCCATTCGCGCGTCTCACGCGTCTGGTCGGTGTCGCGGCCAGAGAGCCCGAGCGGCAGACCGACGACGATCCGTGCGACCTCGCGCTCGCGAGCGAGGTCGGCGACGCGCACGAGGCCCTTGCGGGTCCCTGGTCGCTCGATGTGCTCGATGGGCGTCGCGAGCGTCCCCGTAGGGTCGCTCACGGCCACGCCGCAGCGGGCCGAGCCGTAGTCCAGCGCCAACACGCGCATGAGGCTAGGGAATCATCGACTGCGGACGGTGTCTCACGAAGCTCAGGGTGGCGCTCGCCTCGGCCGTCCGCATCACGTGAGGCCCGTCATCCGGCGAGCGCGCTCTCGATGTGGGCGCGGGCCGCGGCGAGGGCGTCGTCGAGCTTCTCGGGGTCGCGGCCGCCAGCCTGGGCCATCGTGTCGCGCCCGCCACCGCCACCACCGACGACCTGCGCGGCAACCTTGACCAGCTCGCCGGCCTTGATCCCGCGCTCGACGAGTGACGGCGCGACCGAGGCGATCAACGCGACCTTGCCATCGGTGACCGCGCCGAGGACGATCGCCGCGTCGCCGAGCGCGTTCTTGACGCGGTCGGCCGCGTCGAGCAGCGCCTTGGCGTCGCCGACCGCCACCGTCGAGGTCAGCACCTTGACGCCCGACAGCTCGGCGGCCTGTCCGGCGAGCGCGTCGACGTCGACGGCGCCGTTGGAGCCGAACGAGTGCGTCTTGGCCGCGGCCTTGAGCTGCTGCTGGAGGTCGGCGACCTTCGCCGGCACCTGCTCGGGCGAGGTGCGTAGCTCGCCCGCGGCCTCGCGGATCAGCGCGTCGTGGGAGCGCAGCAGCGTCACGGCCTCCGGGCCGGTGACCGCCTCGATGCGGCGCACGTTGGACGCGCTGGACCCCTCACTGACGATCCGGAAGACGCCAATCTCGGCCGTCGAGCGCACGTGCGTGCCGCCGCAGAGCTCGCGGGAGTACTCGCCGCCGCCGATCTGCACCATCCGCACGACGTCGCCGTACTTCTCACCGAAGAGCGCCATCGCCCCCAGCTCCTGGGCCTCCTTGAGCGTCGTCGTGATCGGGCGCACGGGGTCGTTGGCCAGGATCCAGCCGTTGACGCGATCCTCGACCTGCTTGACCTCCTCAGGCGAGAGGCGCGTGCCGTGGGTGAAGTCGAAGCGCAGCTTGTCGGGCCCGACGTAGGAGCCGGCCTGGCGCACGTGCGTACCCAGCGCCTCGCGCAGCGCGGCGTGCAGCAGATGCGTGGCGGTGTGGTTGGCCTGGGTGGCCTGACGGGCGGCGCGGTCGACGCGCGCGACGACCTTCTCCCCGGTCTTCAGCGTTCCGGTCTCGACCTCGAGGACAACGGCCTGATCCTCGCCGGAGCGCAACACCTCGTTGACCGTCGCGCGGCAGTCGCCGTCCTCGCACTCGATCGTCCCCGCATCGGAGACCTGCCCACCGCCCTGGGCGTAGAACGGCGAGCTCGCCAGCTTCACGAACGTGCGCCCACCCTGTTCCAGGACGCCCGCGACCGTCGTGCGCTCCTCCAAGTGCTCGTAGCCCGTGAACGCCGTCGGCTCCTCCGACAGTTGGCGGATGACCTCCTGCTTGGCCCCGACGCGCTCTTGGGTGCCAGCGCCCGCCGAGGAGCGCAGGCGCTGCTCCTCCATGCGCGCGTCGAAGTCGGCGATGTCGACCGGGACCTCGCGCTCCGCTGCGATCTCGACCGTGAGGTCGATCGGGAAGCCGAAGGTGTCGTGGAGCTTGAAGGCATCCTCGCCGCTGACCTCGCCGCCGGCGAGCAGCTCGTCGAGCATCGCCAGCCCGGTCTCCAGCGTGCGGCCGAAGCCCTGCTCCTCGGCGGTGACCCAGCGCAGGATCGCGTCGCGCTCGCGCCCCAGCTCGGGATAGGCGGCGCCCATCGTCTCCATGACGACCTCGACGTACTTAGGCAGGAACTCGCCCTCGAAGCCAAGGCGATGGCCTTGGGCGATCGCGCGGCGCATCAAGCGGCGCAGGACGTAGCCGCGGTCCTCGTTGGAGGGCACGACGCCGTCGGCGATCATGAAGGTCATGCCGCGCGAGTGGTCGGCGAGGATGCGCAGCGCGCGCTCGTCGACACCGTTCCCGCCCCCCGCCCCCGCATCCTTCGTGGCCAGCGAGCGGCCCAGCTCCATCAGCGGCACGAACTGGTCGGTGTCGAAGATCGAGTCGACGCCCTGCTGGATCAAGGCCATGCGGTTGAGGCCCAGACCGGTGTCGATGTTCTGCTGAGGCAGCGGCGTGAGCGTGTTGACCGGATCCTGGTTGTACTGCATGAAGACCAGGTTCCAGTACTCCAGGAAGCGCTCGTTCTCGCCGCCCGGCAGGTCGTCCTCGGTCCCCCACTCCAGGCCACGGTCGTAGTAGAGCTCCGAGCATGGGCCGCAGGGCCCGGTCTCCCCCGCCTGCCAGAAGTTCTCCGAGCGCGGGCACAGGACGATGCGCTCGCGCGGGACGCCGATCTTCTCCCAGACCGCGATCGCCTCCTCGTCGGGGCCGAGGCCGAGTTCCTCGTCGCCCTCGAAGACCGTCACCCAGATGCGCTCGGGCGCGAAGCCAAAGCCGTTGAGCGACATCTCCCACGCGAACTCGGCGGCGCCCTCCTTGAAGTAGTCGCCAAGCGAGAAGTTGCCGAGCATCTCGAAGAACGTGAGATGGCGCGTCGTCGTGCCGACCACGTCGATGTCCGGCGTGCGAAAGCACTTCTGGCAGCTGGTCAGACGATGGTGCGGCGGCGCCTCGAGACCCTGGAAGTAGGGCTTGAGCGGGTGCATGCCCGCGGTGGTCAGCAAGACCGAGGGGTCGTAGGCCGCCGGCACCAGCGACGCGCTGGCCAAGCGCTTGTGGTCGCGCTGCTCGAAGTACGACAGGAAGGACTCGCGGATCTCGTCAGACGTCACCGTCCGATCGTCGCACATCCGATCACGACATCCCCCGCGAGGAGCACGGCCGTCTGGCCCGGTGCGGGGGCCGAGAACGGCTCGGCCAGCACCGCGGTCCCGTCGTCGCGCAGGCGGCAGGGCAGGATCTTCGCGTGGTAGCGCAAGCGGACGCCGTCGACCTCGGTCGCGTCGCGGTGCAGGCGCACGCCGCGCAACGCGACGCGGTCGACGTCAAGCGCCGTCTTCGGGCCCACGGTCACGGTGTTGGAGCGCGCGTCGGTCTGCAACACATACAGCGGCTCGGTCGCCGCGACCTCCAGGCCGCGGCGCTGGCCCACCGTGTAGTGGAAGTGGC
>JBEVLC010000344.1:0-3348 GCA_040509415.1 Baekduia sp.
GGGTCGATGGTCCCGGCGCATGGACCGCACCATAATTGAATACGGTTTTGTCTGCAAACCAGATACGTGCCGTTTTGAGAAACATGGCGCAGCGGACTCCGGCGCCGTAATCCCGTTTACCCTTCGCGCTCCCCTAATGTCGCGAATTCGTGGACCATCCTGGGGCGGAGCGCTTGGGGTCGCTGCTGGCGGAAATTCGCCATCCCGTCCGCCTGCCCATCCTCGTTGCGCTGGCCGATGAGCACCTCAGTCCGTCCCAGTTGGCCGACCGCCTGGACGTGCCGCTGGACACCGTCGTGTACGCCGTCCGCGCGCTCCATCGGGCGGGTCTGATCGAGCTCGTGCGGGTCGAGCCGGCCGGTGTCGGCGCGAACACCGTACGGCGCGTGTATCGCTCGATGCGGCGTGACTGGCATCGCGTGGTCGACGTGCTCGTCGAGTTCGTGCCGCCCGCGCCGCCTAGTAGCACCTAGCGCGACGCGTTTGACATTCCGAGCGGTATCCGAATACCATCGGGTATCTCATGGCTTCCACGACCGCTCCGCTACCGCGCCTCGCCCGCCGCTCGCCCCTTCCGCCCGGCCCGCGCATGCCGCGGGCCATGCAGACCGTCGGTTGGCTGAGCCGGCCGTTTCAGTTCGTCGAGCGCGCTCGCGCGAAGTACGGCGACACGTTCACCATGCACATCGCGCGCGACACGTTCGTCGTGCTCTCCGACCCGGCGGACGTCAAGCAGGTCTTCACCGGCGACCCGGCGATCTTCCACGCCGGCGCCTCGAACATCATCTTGCTCCCGTTCTTGGGGCACAAGTCGGTGCTCCTGCTCGACGGCCCGCAGCACCTCAGCCAGCGCCGGTTGCTGTTGCCGCCTTTCCACGGCGAGAAGATGCGCCGCCACGTCGACTTGATGACCGAGATCGCCGAGCGCGAGGTCGCGAAGTGGCCACACGGCGTTCCGTTCGCGGTGCACCCGCACATGCAGGAGGTCACGCTCGAAGTGATCATGCGGATCGTCTTCGGCGTTGACGAGGGCGACCCGCGCTTGGCGGAGCTGCGCACCCGCCTGCGCAGCTTCCTGGAGTCCACGGTCGACCAGCGCGAGATGCGCAAGCTGCTGATCTACGGGCCCGTGCGAGCCGACAAGCGCCGCATCTTCGCCCACGTGCTCGATCCCGTGGACGAGATTATCGCGGCCGTGATCGACGACCACCGCCGTCGCGATGACCTCGAGGAGCGCGACGACGTGCTGTCGATGTTGTTGCTCGCGCGCCACGAGGATGGCTCGCCGATGGACGACGTCGAGCTGCGTGATGAGCTCGTCACGCTCCTGGTCGCGGGTCACGAGACGACGGCGACCGCGCTGGCCTGGGCGCTCGAGCGTTTGGTGCGCCATCCGGATGCCCTGGAGCAGCTCACCGATGAGGTGCGTGCGGGCGAAGGCGACGAGTACGTCGACGGGGTGATCAAGGAGACGCTGCGCCTGCGGCCGGTGATCCCCTTCGTCGGGCGCAAGCTCAGCGAGCCGCAGACGATCGCCGGCTACGACTTGCCGGCCGGTGCGCGCGTGGCGCCGTCGATCCACCTGATGCACCGGCGCGAGGACATCTATCCGGACGCGGCGGCGTTCAAGCCGGAGCGCTGGCTCGGTGTGCGCGCCAACCCGTACACCTACCTGCCGTTCGGCGGCGGCGTGCGTCGTTGCCTGGGTGCCAGCTTCGCCGAGACCGAGATGCGCGTGGTCCTCGGCGCGATCGTCGCCAACGTCCGGCTAAAGCCCGCGCGTCCGGAGAACGAGAAGGTCGGCCGCCGGGTCATCACGCTCGTGCCGGGGCGCGGTGGCGAGATCATCGCCGCATGACGACTCAGTACCGGACTGCGAATGCGAGCAGCGTCATGCGGTCTGCCACATGACAACGCCCGCGCGCCTGACACGCAAACAACGTCAGGAACACACGCGTACCTGTTTGTTGGACGCGGCCGGGCGCGTCTTCGCGCGCCGCGGACTGACGCAGGCGTCCGTCGATGAGGTCGCCGCGGACGCGGGCTTCACCAAGGGCGCGGTGTACGCGAACTTCGGGTCCAAGGAGGAGCTTTTCCTCGCGATGCTCGACGTCCGCTTCGCCCATCGGCTCGACGAGATGGACCGCGCGCTGAGCACCGATGAGTCGCCGGAGGTCCAGGCGCGCGCGGCCGGACGCGACTTCATCGACTACCTGGCCGGCGACCCGGAGTGGGGCCGGCTGTTCTTCGAGGCGGCGCTGCACGCGTCACGCGACGAGGACTTCCGCATCAAGTTGCAGCAGCGCTACGCCCAGATGCGCGAGCGGATGGCCGCGGTGCTCCGGGCGCGCGCCGAGGCCGGTGGCTTCGATCCCGGCGTTCCCTTCGACCAGCTCGCCACGATGATCTTCGCCATGGCCAACGGCGTCGCGTTCGAGCGCTTCGTGGAGCCCGCCGCCGTGCCCGACGAGCTGTTCTCCTCCATGTTGGAGCTGTTCGCGCTCGGCGCAGCATCACGCCAGGGCGACGGCGTCGCCCACGGCGAACCGTCCTGACCCTGGTCCCGGCGGGCCGCGCCTCTATCGTTGGCGGGCGTGCCCAGACTCCTTGTCACCGGCGCTTCGGGCTTCCTTGGCGGGGCGGTGGTCGCCGCGGCCCCGGCGGCGGGCTGGGAGGTTGAGGGGACGGCGTTGACGGATCCATCGTGGGTCGGGTTGGACGTGCGCGACGCCGCGGCCGTCGAGCGCGTTGTCGGCGAGGTCGCGCCCGACGCGATCATCCACACCGCCTACCGCCAGAACGGCGACGAGGCGATGGCGGTCAACGCGCAAGGTGCCGGCCATGTCGCCGCGGCGGCACGGGCGGCCGGTGCGCGGCTGGTGCACGTGTCCTCGGACGCGATCTTCGCCGGCGACGGCGATCGCGCGCTGCGCGAGGGGGACGTCGTGCGGCCGGTCACCGTCTACGGCGCGACGAAGGCGGCGGCCGAGGTTGCAGTGCAGGCGGCCAATCCCGACGCGCTGATGGTCCGGACGTCGCTGCTGCTCGGCGGCCCGGGCCGCGCGCCGTCGCCCCATGAGGCGCTCGCGCTCGCCGTCGCGCGAGGCGAGCGGGAGATGCTGTTCTTCACCGACGAGGTCCGCTCGCCGATCCAGGTTGATGATCTCGCGTCCGCGCTGTTGGAGCTGGCGGCGCAGGAGGGCGGCGGGCCTTTGCACGTCGGCGGCGCCGACGGCGTGAGCCGGCTGGAGCTCGCGCGGCTCGTCGTCGCGTCCGCGGGTCTCGATGCGGCATCGCTGCGCGGTGAGCCCGCGCCGGCCGACCGCCCACGCCACTGCCCGATGGACA
>JBEVLC010000345.1:0-3718 GCA_040509415.1 Baekduia sp.
AGGTAGTTGCGCACCGTCCCCTCGGCGAGGTGCAGGCGGGCGGCGATCTCGGCGTTGGGGCGGCCGTCGGCGGCGTTGCGCAGCACGTCCCGTTCGCGCTCGGTGAGCGGGTCATCACCGTCCCATGCCGCCACGGCGAGCTCGGGTGCGATCACCCGCTGGCCGCTGTGCACGCGCCGCAGCGTGTCGACGAGCTGCTCGACCGGGGCGTCCTTGAGCACGTAGCCGGCCACGCCGGCGTCGAGTGCGCGGCGCAAGTAGCCGCTGCGCGCGAAGGTCGTGACGATGACGACGCGGGTCGGCGCGCCGCGCCGTGCCAGCTCGGCGGCCACGTCGAGCCCGCTGCGGCCCGGCATCTCGATGTCGGTCAACAGCACGTCCGGTTGCGCGTCCATCACGGCCGCGAGCGCCTCGTCACCATCGGCCGCGGTCGCCACGACCTCGATGTCGGGTTCGAGGGCGAGCAGGGACGCGAACGCCCCGAGCACCATCCCCTGATCCTCCGCCAGCACCGTGCGAATCGTCATGTCACGTGACCTACCGCTTCGCTACGTGAGGTCATACCGCCACGCCCTGCGCGGGCACCGTGATCGTGAGCGTCGTGCCGCCGTCCATCCGACGGTCGACGTGCCCACCGAGCGCGGTGATGCGCTCGCGCATGCCTGACAACCCCGACCCGTCGGGTGCGCCGGTACCGCGTCCGTCGTCGGCGACTGTCAGGCGCACGTCGTCGCCGGCCGTGACGATCCCGATCCTGCACACGCGCGCGTCGGCGTGGCGCACGACGTTGGTGACAGCCTCCCGCACGGCCAGCGCGACCGCGGCCTCGACCGCGGGCGACATCGACACGTTGGTGTCGGTGTACACCCGCAGCTCGACGCCAGCGGCGGTGAGCACGTCGCGGGCGATGTCGATCTCGGCGTCGAGCGCGTGGTGGCGCCAGCCGCTCACTGCGGCCCGGACCTCGGCCAGCGCGTCGCGGGCGATCGCCTCGAGATCGGCAGCCTCGGCGGCGGCCCGCGCCGGATCTGACACCGCGACCTTCCGGATCAACTGGGCCCGCACGACGATGCCCGTCAGCGTGTGACCCAACAGGTCGTGGAGGTCGCGGGCGATCCGCTCGCGTTCGCCCAGCGTGGCCAGCCGCTCGATCCGGACGTTGTCGACGCGCAGGCGAGCCGATTCGCGCAGGTTCTCGGCTTCGGTCGTCACCGAGTTGCCGATCAGCCACACGAGCACGATGGGGGCCGCGAACGCCCCGAGCCGGAACGGCATGTCCATCGGTGACAGCGCCGCGATGACGAGCAGCAGCACGCTCAGGGCGATGAACCACCGACGTGCGGTCCGGCGGGACGACGATCCCGCTGCGAACGCCGCCGCGTAGATGAAGAAGACCGTCGCGGTCGAGATGAACCAGATCGTCGCGACGCCCAGCAGGGTGAAGATCACGGCGACGATGATCTTCGTGCGGTCCGTGCCAAGTTCTCCAACGATCACGAGGACCGCCCCGATGGCGATGAGCGCGATGATCAGCAGCCAGTCGGCGGCCTGTGAACCGGTGGTGGCCCCGGTGCCGGCGCCAACGGCCTGCAGCATCGGCTCGAACGTCAGCGCGCCGAGGAAGATGATGTACCACCACCGCCTGGCACCGCGGCGCAGACCAACGGCGGACAGCCGACCGGTGTGGTCGGCTGACGCCGTGGTACGCAGCTGCTCGGTGGACATGCCTGACCTCTACTCAGCCCGCATCAAACGGTACCCGATGGCTGCCAGCGATGCCGTAACGGCGGTGGCGGCCAGCAGTGCGGCGACGTTGTCGACGATCGACTCGCCGACCAGCAGCCCGAGTCCGAGCTGGGACGTGTGGTAGGTCGGCAGCCACACGGCCAGGTCCTGCACGAACGCCGGGAGCACCTCCAGCGGCATCCACAGTCCGCCGGCGATCGCCATCGGGAGGAACACCGCGTTGATGATGGCCGGGGCCGCGCGTCCGCGGGCGACGAACCCGACGGCCATGCTCAGCAGCGCGAACGGCAGCGACCCGAGCAGGAGCAGCCCGGCGATCTGCAGCCACGTACCCATGTCGGTGTCGAACAGTCCCATCGCGAAGGCGGTCAGGCTCATCGCGGCGTAGACACCGAACGCGACCGGAAGGCTGGCGGCGACCTTGGCCGCCAGCGTGGTGCGCACCGGGACGGGGGAGACCCGCTTGACCTGCAGCCAGCCGCGTTCGCGGTCCTCGGCGATGCCGATGCCCGGCGTCAGGGCGACGGAGATGACGCCGAAGGCACCGAACGTCGCGAGCATGAGCGTCGCGCCGGACACCGGTCCGTTGCCCTCGGTCCCGAACAGCGTTGCGAACACTGCGAACATGCCGACCGGCATCGCGATGGAGAAGAACGCCGCCGTGGGCTCACGGATGATGGCGTACAGCTCGTCGCGGATCTCGACGGCGAGGATTGAAGCGGTCATGCGGCTACCTCCTGGGATTCCTGGGTGGTCATGGCGACGATGGCCTGCTCGAGCGTGGCGCCCTCCACACGGAGGTCGCTGAGCGTCGGGTCAGCGGCAAGCAGGGCTTGGACGGTGGCTTCGGCCCTGGCGCTCGCGGCGCGCATCCGGCCGTCGGCGACGGTGACGTCGAGCACGTCGGGCAGCGCCCGCAGCTCGCTGTCACGCAGTGCCGTCCGTGCCGTGACGGTGCGGTCGGGCAGCTGTGCCGTGAGGTCGGCCGGGTGACCACTGGCGATCACGGTCCCCTCGTGAAGCACGACGACGCGATCGGCGACCGCGGCTGCCTCCTCGATCTGGTGGGTGGTGAGCAGGACGGCGGTGCCACGGTCGCGACGTGCGGCCAGCGTGGCCCAGAACCGGCGACGGGCGTCGATGTCCAGCCCGACGGTCGGCTCGTCGAGGACGAGCAGCGTCGGATCGACGACCAGCGCCATCGCGAGCTGGAGCCGTTGCTGCTGGCCGCCGGACAGCGCGGTGACCCGACGCTTCGTCAGGTCGTGCAGGCTTACCTCGGTCAGGACCGCTTCGGCGTCGGATGCGGGTCGGCCCGCGCGGACCGCCCACCCCGAGACCAGCTCGCGGACCTTCAGCGTGCGCGGGAAGCCGGCCTGCTGGTGCACGACGCCCAGCCGGCGGCGCGTGGCCGGCCGACGGGGGTCAGCGCCGTCGATCCGGGCGATACCGGCGGACGGTGCGAGCATCCCCGTCAGCGCGCCGACGAGCGTCGTCTTGCCCGCGCCGTTGGGGCCCAGCAGTGCCACGCACTCGCCGGCGGCGACGGTCAGGTCGACACCGCGCAGCGCGTGCGTCGCCCCGTAGCGGTGATCCAGTCCACGGATCGTCACGACGTTGTTCACGGTCATCTCCCTGGTTCGAAACGGTGATGACCGCACTGTGACGGGACTGGCAAACTCCGGGTAGTGCGCGGTGTCAGAACCTGCCCGTGACAGATGTCACATGGCGGTGGTCAGCCGGCGCGCTGCTCCTCAGCGATCGACCAGCGGCCTCGGGACCGGCACGAACGAGCGCGAGCCGCCAGATCACCAGACCGACCGAGCAGATATACGTGGGCGAGGCGGCGCTGACCCCAGCCTGGATGGCGCCGGCGCAGCTCGCACAGGCCGGCCTCGACCTGGGCGGGCATCTGGTGCGGGCAGGTGTTGGGGCGGTGGGAGCGGTCGGCCAGAGCGTCCAGCCCGCCGGT
>JBEVLC010000346.1:0-12574 GCA_040509415.1 Baekduia sp.
CGGCGCTCATCGCGCCGGCCCCCGCTCGTGGTCCTCGATCCACCGCTCGATCGCGCTCATCCGGAATCGGCGGTAGCGGCCGAGGCGGACGTGGGGGAGGCGGCCGGCGCGTGTTTCCTGGTAGACCCAGCTCGGGTCGACCTCCAACAACTCGGCGACCTGCTGTGCGGTCATCAGCTTCTTCATCGCCGATGACTCGGACTCGTATCGGTTGGGCTGATCAGACATGGTGCTCCTCAGTCGACGAGAAGGCCCAACACCCCTCGCGACACCTGCTCACTTCACGGCTCGATCGTGGTCTCGACATGACGAGATCTCCTCTGTAGGGAGACCACGCCCGCCCCGCCAGAGCGGGCTGTCATGCCTTCAAGACCTATAACAGCTCGCTCATAACCCGAAGGTCGCAGGTTCGAATCCTGCCCCCGCTATTTGCGAAAGGCCTGGAAATCCGGGCCTTCCGTTGTTTAAGGGGCGGTCTGTGGTCGGACACTTTGGGGCGGTGGGGCAACGTTTGGGGCAACACGACGTTGCCCCACGGGTCGGCTGGTGGGCTGCGGATCGCTTGGGACTTCGCCGCGGTCGAGTTAGCTTGCGCGCCGCGGCTGCCGGACCGGTCGCCGGAATCGGTTTCACTCGGCCCTCGTCGGCCCGTAGTATCCCCGCGTGCTGCAGGCCGGAACGATCGTGGCGGGATATCGCATCGAAGGCCTGCTCGGCGCGGGCGGCATGGGCGTCGTCTACGAGGCGACCCAGCTCTCGCTCAAGCGGACGGTCGCGCTGAAAATCCTCGCCTCGCACCTGTCGGCCGACCCGGGGTTCCGCCGGCGCTTCCGCCGGGAGGGCGAGATCCAGGCCGCGCTCGACCATCCGCACATCATCACCGTCTACGAGGCGGGCGAGGCAGAGGCCGGCCTGTTCCTCGCGATGCGGCTGGTGCGGGGTACGACGCTGAAGGAGCGCTTCCGGGACGGCCTGTCGCTCACCGCCGCGCTCGACCTCCTCGAGCAGACGGCCGACGCGCTCAACGCCGCGCACGAGGTTGGCCTGATCCACCGGGACGTCAAGCCCCAGAACGTGCTCGTGGCCGCGGGCGAGCACGCGTACCTCGCCGACTTCGGGCTGACCAAGAGCGCACAGCACTCGGACCTCACGCAGAGCGGTCACGTCCTCGGAACGATCGACTACATCTCACCAGAGCAGGTGCGAGACGACGACGTCGCGTCGGCCAGCGATGTGTACGCCTTGGGCGCGGTCCTCTATGAGGCGGCGACCGGCTCGGTCCCCTTCCCGAAGAGCTCGGACGCGGCCGTGCTCATGGCGCACCTCAACGACCCGCCTCCGCGCGTCACGGCTGTTCGCCCGGACTTGCCCGCCGCGCTCGACGATGTCGTGGCACGGGCCATGGCCAAGCAGGCGGCCGACCGTCACAAGAGCGCCGCGGCGTTGACCGGCGACGCCCGTGCTGCGCTCGCGGGAGCGGGAGAAGCGGCGGGTCGGGTGGTCGTGGCGACCCTGCGAGGCCGCTACGCCACCATCGCCGACAGCTGGGATGTGTCCTACGTTCCGACCGTCGCCGACACGATCGTCTCTCGCGCGCCTACGGTCGCCGACACCGTGTCCGGCGAGCTCGCGGAGACGAGCGACGAAGCGATCGGGCCGGTCGGGCGGCGGCGCCTCCCGAGCCGGATCGCGGCGCTCCTGGCGGTGATCGTGGCGGCCGGCCTGGGTGGTTTCGCCCTCCAGGACCAGCAGGCGCCCGCAGCGCGCAAACCACCGGCCCCGGCGTCCAAGGCTTCGACGGCTCGCGGCTCGATCATCGTCACCCACCCGCGGACGTGGCATTCATCCGCCGCCACGCCGCACGCGCTGGACCTCGGTGTCGCCGAGCAGGTCCGGCTCGTCCCGAGTCGCGGAGAGGGGGCGTTCGTGGGAGGCGTGACGACGGCCGTCGATGGCGACCTCGTACCCGTGGCGCTGAGCCGGCGCGCCACCACCAAGCCATCCCGCGAGCGCGTAGCCATCGGCCGCTACAGCGGCTACCGCGTCGCGGGCCTGCGGATCGCCGGCCTCGACGCCAGGGTCACGCTGTACCTCGTGCCCACGACCGGCGGCGTCGCCGCGCTGGAGTGCTACGGCTCCGGATCGGTTGGCGCTGGCTGCCCGGAGATTGCCGCCAGCGTGACGCTGCGCGGCGTGGAGACCGGCGCGCTCGGCCCGGACCCGCGGCTGGCCACGGCGGCCGCGGACGCGATGCGAGCGCTCAACGCTACCCGCACCACGTGGAGGCGCCGGCTGCACGACGCGAGCACCGGCGCGGCGCTCGCCACCTCCGCGCGCACGCTCCGTGATGCCTACAACAACGCAGCGGCGCGGGTCGCGGGCGCTGACGTGACCCCGGAGGCGACGCCGTCGCGCGAGCGCCTGCGCGCGGCCCTCTCGGCCGCCGCGTCGGCCTATGGGCGCTTGGCCGTGGTCGCCGCCGGTCACCACGACTCGGCGTACGATCCCGCCCGCGTCACGGTCCGCCGTTGCGAGAGTCGCGTGAACGCCGAGGTGCGCGACCTCGGCCGCCGCGGCTATCGCGTCGCCTGAGCCACCGGCTCGCCCGGCTCGCCCTACTCGCTCGAAGGCCGGAGCCAGAGGCTCGCGAGCACGACGAACGCGACGGCGAACAGGATCAGGATCCCCAGCCCCTCGAGCGGCGCCATCGCGAAGAAGCGCTCCCCGTACACGCTGGGCGCGTGGCCGGGACCGCGCGCCTCGAACCGCGCATTGACGTCGACCGCGCTGCCGGCCTCAGCGAAGGCCCAGCGGGCGAACACGAGGCTGGCCAAGACCTTGGCGGCGGCGGACATCTTGGCCACCGGGATGATCGCGCCCGCGAAGAACAGCTGCGGGATCAGCACGAGCGGCACCAGGCTCGTCGCTTGGTCCTGCGAACGGACGACGGCGGAGATCGCTAGGCCCATCGACACGGCCGCGCAGCCCGTGAGCAGGATCCCGGCGACGACCAGCGCGTACGCGGTCACGTCCTCGTGCAGCGGCCGCACGGCCAGTACTCCGGCGACGAGGAGCCCGGTCTGTACTGCGACGATCGCGAACAGGACCGATAGCTTCGCCCTGAGGTAGGCCCAGCGCCCGACGCCGATCGCCGACTCGCGCGCCATCACGCCGCGCTCCTTGACGATCTCGCGCGCCGCGTCGATCGAACCGAGCCATAGCGCGGTCGTGACCATTAGGAAGAGCAGCTGGGTCGCGTCGCCGGGGCTGCCGCCGGCGGCGAATACGTCCGGGGCGAAGAGCGCGACGAGCGCCGCGCCGATGAGCGGGACCTGGCCGAGCAGGATCAGGAGGTTGCGACGGTCCCGTCCGATCACCCGGACGTAGCGGCGCCGGAGTACGCGCTCCTGGTGGCGCGCCGACTGGCGCGGTGGCGAGGGCGCCAGCGCGCGGTCGTGGGTCAGCTGGCGCACGGCGCTGCGCCGGCGGCGCAACCGCTGGAACCGCGCCTCCCATTCGTCGGTGGCCGTCGTGTCGAGCGCCGTGTACACCTCGTCGAACGCGGACACGCCGAAGAACGCGAGGACCTCGTCCGGCGCCCCGTCGAACAGCATCCGGCCTCCGCGCCCCATGACCACCACGCGGTCGCAAAGGTGCAGGCTCTGGGTTGCGTGGGTGACGAGCACCACGGTCCGCGATTGCGCCGCGAGTGCCCGCAGCGACTCCATCATGCGCCGCTCGAAGCCCGGGTCGAGACCGGTCGTCGGCTCGTCGAGGAACAGGAGGCTGGGACGGCTAAGCAGCTCGACGGCGACGCCGGTCCGCCGGCGTTGCCCGCCGGAGAGCCGGTCGACCCGCGTGTCGGCCTGCTCCTCCAGCCCCAGCTCGTGGACCGCCGTGCGCACCGCCGCGTCGATGCCGGCGCGATCGGTGTCCTCCGGCAGGCGCAGGTGCGCCGCGTAGCGCAGCGCCTCGCGCACGGTCAGCTGGCCGTGGACGATGTCGAACTGGGGCACGTAGCCGATGCTCGGGCGGTACACGGCGAGCGGCTGGTCGTTGATGAGCACGCGGCCGGAGTCCGGCTTGGTCACGCCGGCCAGCGCCTTGAGCAGCGTCGTCTTGCCGGCGCCGCTCTCGCCGATGATCGCGACGTACTCGCCGGGGCCGATGGCGATCGAGGTGGGCTCGAGGATCGTCCGCCGACCGGCGCGACGCGACACGCCATCGGCGGTGACGTAGAGCGCCCCGCGCTCGTCGGCGGCCACGAGGCCCGCACCGTCGAAGGTCAGGTTGTAGCCGCCGATGCGGACCTGGTCGCTGGAACGCAGCGCCCGGCGGGAGACCCGCTCGCCGTTGACGAACGTGCCGTTGGCCGATCCGGCATCGCTCAGGATCGCGCGTCCGTCACGGTCGAGCGCGAGCCGCGCGTGCGTTCCCGAGACGTTGACGTCGTCCAGCGCCAGCGCGCTGCCGGGATCGCGGCCGATGCTCACGCTTCGTCCCGGCGCCGGCAGCGACAGCGTCGACTCGGTCTCGCGCCCGTGCCACGGCGCCACCATCAGGTCGACGCGTCCGATCGTGATGACGTCCCCCGGGACCGCGCTCGTCGGCCGGTCGATCCGCTCGCCGTTGACGCGCGTGCCGTTCGTCGAGCCGAGGTCGGTGACGATCAGCGCGCCGTCGCGCTCCTCGACGCGCGCGTGCGTCCATGACGCGCGCCCCGACGCGACGACCACCGCGGAGGCCGGGTCGCGTCCCACCGTCAGGCCGGCCGCGGGGACCGGGTGGACCTCCCCCTCCAGGAGCAGGCCGAGCCGCCGCCTGGTGGCCAAGGCCGGCGGTGGCTCGTCACGCACCCCGGTCATCCGCCCAGGCCATGGACGACCCCGCCGCCCGGGGATCCGCCGCCACCGGAGGACGACCCACCGCCACCGGAGGACGACCCACCGCCCGTGGGGGGCGGCGTGCTGGTCGAAGGCCGCGGGTGCGGCAGCGCCGGGAGCGACGCCACGTCGGTGCGCAGCCTCGCGATGAGCGGCAGCTCGGGCGTGACCGCCGTCAGCTCGGCCTTGATGACCGGCGCGCGCTGCGTCGTGGCGGCGGTCGCCGGATCCGGCGTGCCGCCGTGCCCGAGCAGCGCGTACCCGGCCCCGAACGACCCGCCCGCGGCCAACACGCCGACTACGACGTCGATCCGGAGCACGTGCGCCGCGATCATCCGCGGCCTCGCGTCGGTCGCCGCCACGACGACGGGTTCCCCGCCCCGTCGACCACGCGGACGGTCACGGTGCGGGGATCGCTCTTCACGCTCACGTGCGCGCGATAGGGCACCGTCACCGTCTTGCCGTGGCGGTTGCGGACCTCGACCGACTCCAGCCCGGAGGTCGCGTCGGACGCGTGCAGCAGGATCCGGCGCCCGGTGAAGCGCACGGCACGCAGGCGCGGGGGCGTCCGGTCCAGGAGGATGCGATCGGTCGCCGTCTGCGCCGGATCGTCATCGAACCGCGCGTACACGATGCGCGGCGAGCGCTCCGACCCGGACGTGGCCAGCTTCCACGACAGCCGCGACCGGACGTCGAACGTCACCGCTTTGCGGAACCCACCGTCGTTCGAGAGCGTCATCTGCTGCGCGCCGGCCGGCCAGACGACGTCGATCCGCACCTTTGGGTCGTTCGTGAAGGCGGCGCCGCCGTCGATGACGAGGCCCGTGCGCCCGCGCGGCGGGGCCGCGCGCACAGAGACGTCGACGCGCGCCGTCCCGGTGCGCCCGAAGTCGTCGGTGACGCGCACGGACGGCCGGACGTCACCGACGTCGGCGAACACGTGCTGGACGGTGGGCGTCGCGCCGGTGTCGGTGTCGGGCAGGCCGTCGCCGTCGGTGTCCCAGACGTAGTGGACGATCCGGCCCGCCGGCGGGTCGGACGAGCCGGAGGCGTCGAGCGTGACGACCTGCCCGGTCAACGGCCGGCTCGGGGACGCCGTGAGGGCCGCGTTCGGCGCCGAGGTGTCGACGACGAACGCGCTCGTCGCCGGGGTGGGGTCCGCGTTGCCGGCGGCGTCGATCGCGCGGACGGCGAAGCGGTGCGCGCCCTCGGACAGCGCGGTGGTGGTCACCGGTGAGGCACACGGCGTGAAGGCTGCCCCGTCGATCGCGCACTCCAAGCGGGCGGAGACGTCCTCGCTGGCGAAGCGGAACGTCGGTGTCGGATCGTCGGTCGGGCCGGCGGGCCCGTCCGTCATCGTCGTCTCGGGCGCCGTCGAGTCCTCGGTGAACGTGAGGGCGTTCGAGCACGCCGAGACGTTCCCGGCCCGGTCGGTCGCCGACGCGCTGATCGCCGTCGTGGAGTCGTCGTCGACCGACACGACGATCCCGGCGGCCGTGGCGAGCGCGGCGGCGGTTGTCGTCATCTCGGGCGTCCCGGCGCACCCGTCGGAGCGGAAGATCTGGACCGTGGCGTTGGGCTCGGCCGCGCCCGTGACCCGCGGGCCGTTCGCGTTGGCGGGGGAGGCCGGCGAGACGCCTGTCAGGACCGGCGAGTCGGGCGGCGTGTCGTCCTCCTCCCAGACGTACACCGAGCCGTTGTCGGTCCCCGCGACGATCGTGCCGGGCGTGTAGGCGACGGCGCCGCCGAGCCCATCCGCGGCCGAGCCGTGGTCGACCGACAGGCCCCACGTATCCGACGCGCTGGACCACCCGCTCGCCGGACGGCTGAAGCCGTAGACGCGACCGAGGCTGCTGGCGCCGGACTGGTAGCGGGCGCCCGTCACGATGGTGTCGCCGGCGAAGGCGACCGACCATCCGATACGCGAGTACGGAGACAACGCCGCGGGGACGAGCCGCGCGGTCTCGGTCGCGTTCGCCCAGCCGCCGGCCGGCCGCGTGTACTCGAAGATCGCCCCGAGCTGGTTCGGGGAGTCCTGGAAGAGGTACGGCGACGCCACCGCGACCTCGGTGCCATTGAGCGCGACGGACCAGCCGAAGCCGTAGGTGTTCACGGACTGCAGCGGCTTCAGGGCGGCGATCTGCGTCAGGTTGCGCCAGCCGCCGGCAGGGCGCTCGAAGACCAACGCCGTGCCGACGCGGTTGTTGTTCTGATCCGACGGGGCGCCGGCGACGATCGTGGGGCCCTGCAGGGCCACCGACTGCCCGAGCCGGTCGCCGTCCAGCGGCGCCGCCGCCGTCAGCACCGCGGTCGGGAGCGCGTCATGCCAGCCGCCGGTCGGCTTGACGAACACGGCGACGGCTCCGTGGGCCCAGGAGCCTGAGCTGGGCGCGCCGATCGCGATCGTGTCGCCGTCGATGGCCACCGACTTGCCGAACTCCGCGTAGCTCGTCGTGTCGTCGAGCCGCAGCACCGCGGCCTCGCTGGCGCTCTGCCAGGTCCCAGCGCCGCGCGTGAAGACGTGGGCGCGTCCGCCCCCCGGCGCGTACTGTTCGCCGACCACCAGCGTGTCGCCGTCCAGCGCGAGCGCGTAGCCGAAGAACCCGCCGGACGTGCGCGCCGCCGGGATCAGGCGCGCCACCTCGGTGGCGTCCACCCACCCGCCCCGCGCCGGGCGCGTGAACACGTAGACCGCCCCGCGCTGGTCGTCGGCTTCGGGGGCGCCGGCGACGATCGTGTCGCCGTCGATCACGACGGGCTGCCCGAGGCCGTCACGCGGATGGCCGTCGGACGCGTACAGCCGCGCCGCCTCGAACGTCGGGTCGACACGGACCGGGAAGCGCGCGCCGCGGACGTCGACCTCGAGGCGCACGTGCCGGCCGTGCACGACCAGGCGGGCCGGCAGCGTGCGGCCCGAGCGATCGACCGCCCACAGGCCGCGATAGTTGAGCGCGCCGCCGAGCAGCGTCAGGCCCCGGCCGTCGTCGTCGGCGCGGACACGCGACCCGCTGACCGTGAGGTCCACCGTCAGCCGGCGGCCGCGCGCCGCGGCGGGCGGCGCAGCGATGTCGAAGCCCTGCTCGATGCCCTGCGGCCCGTTGACGTACCACTCGGTCACCGCTCCGCGCGCGTAGCCCACGCGGTTGGCGCGCGCCCGCGGGGCCGCGCGCTGCAGCGGGTAGCCCGCGCCGTCCAGCGCCGCCGCCGTCAACCGCATCGTCACGCCACCCGTGGCGGCGTCGAGACGTACGCCATGGGCGCCAAAATGCGCGGCGAGGCCATGCCGCTCGTTGTGCATCACCAACGTGCCGGCACGCATCCGCGCGTGGTAGCGCGGTTCGGCACGTCCGATCGCAGCTGAGACGTCCAGGCGCACCGGCGCCGAGGCGGCCACCGCCCGCGCGTGGCCGACCGCCCGTTGCTGCGTCGGCGGCGCGGCGACGCCGCTCGCGAGGGCGCAGCCTGCGAGTACCGCCAACACCCAGAACACCGCGGCGCGCCGTGACACGACGATGCCCCAAGGCCGCACGACCGTGGTCATCGGCCGCCTCGCTTGTGCCGATCGCGGCGAGCCTGCGCGGCCGCGGTCTTCCAGCGCGACACGTTCCCCGCGCCATCGGTCACACGCACCTCAACCGTCGAAGGATGGCCGGGGACCGACACGCGGTCGCGGTAGCGGACGGTGCGCGTCCGGCCGCGGTTGTAGCGGATCTGCGCCGACTGGACGCCTGAGATGTTGTCGGTGGCGTCGATGCGGACCTGCGTGCCGGCGGCCGTGCGCGCGAACGTGGCCGAGCGCACGCGCGGACGGGTCTGGTCCAAGATGATGTCGTCGGTGTAGGTCGTGCGCGGGTTGTCGTCGAAACGCACGTACACGGTCTTGGGCAGCCGCTCCGGACCGGTCGAGGCCAATCGCCACGAGACCCGGCCGGCGACCGCCAGCATGGTCGGTGTCCGGAAGCCGCCGTCGTTGGAGACGGTCATGGTCTTGGCGCGCGCCGGCCAGACCACGTCCACCTGCACCAGCGGGCTGCGGGTGTAGAGCGAACCGTGGTCGATCGAGACGCCGGTCGGGCCGGGTGGCGGCGGCTTGCGCACGGAGAGGTCGACGCTCGCGACGCCGGACCGGCCGAAGGCGTCCGTGACCCGGACGGACGCGTGGATGTCGTCGATGACCGCGTACAGCCGCGCGACGGTCGGCACCGAACCGGTGTCGGTCTCGAACGCGCCATCGCCGTCGAGGTCCCACTGGTAACGGACGATCGTGCCCGCGGGCGGGTCGGTCGACCCCGAGGCGTCGAACTGCACCGACTCGGCGGTCAGCGGCGTGGGCGTCGACGCGATCAGCGACGCGACCGGCGGCGACGTGTCGACGACGAAGTGGCGGATCGCCGGTGACGGGTCTTCGTTGCCCGCGGCGTCCCGCGCTCGCACCTCCAGGACATGGGCTCCCTCGCCAAGGCTCTCCAGCGTGACCGGCGATGGGCAGGGCCGGGGCTCCCGGTCGTCGACGCGGCAGGAGAACGTCCCATTCGGCTCGCTGCTCGCGAACGTGAACGTCGGGCTGTCGTCGTCCGTCGCGCCGTCCGGGCCGGAGAGCAGCGCGGTCTCCGGCGGCGTCGAGTCCTCGACGTAGGTGCGGGCGACCGAGCACGGCGACACGTTGCCGGCCCGGTCGGTCTGGGTCGCGCGCAGGAGCGACGTGGCCTCGCTCGGAACGACGACGGCGAGACCCGGCGAGGCGAAGGCGGCCGCGGTGCCGATCGCCGCGGGGAGGCCCACGCACTCGGGGCCGCGGTAGATGCGGATCGTCGCGCCGGCCTCGGCGGTTCCCGAGACGCGCGGGGTCGCGTCGCTGCCGGGTGAGGCGGGCGCGGTCGCGGCGATGACCGGTGGCGCCGGAGTGGTGGAGTCGTCCGTCCACGCGTAGACCGCGCCCTGCAGCGCGCTGGAGTGCTGCGGCCCCTGGCGCTCCGGCGCGCCCGCGACGATTGTGCTGCCGCGGACCGCGACGCTATCGCCGAGGCGGTCCACCCTGGCCCCATCCGCCGTCGTGAGCGTCATCGCCTGCGATGTCGTCGCCCACCCACCGGATGGCCGGTCGAAGACGTATGCCTTGCCGCGCGCGTAGTCGGCCCAGGCGGCACCCACGACGATCCGCGGGCCCTCGACGTCCACCGCTCCGCCGAAGCTGTCATTCACCTGCCCGTCCGCGGCGGTCAGCTTCGCCCGCTCCGTGCCGTCGACCCAGCCGCCCGGTGGCTTGACCCAGACGTACGCGGCCCCCTGGTAGGAACCGGCGCCGGCGTCGGCGTTCGGGTTGCCCGCCACGATCGTGTCGCCGCTCAGCGCGACCGACGAGCCCACCGCGTCGTAGTCACCGGCGTCGGAGGCGCGCAGCCTTGCCGTCTCCGTCGCGTCGACCCACCCGCCGGCCGGCTTGACGAAGACGTTCACGCCTGGGCGCGTGAGGGAGGCACCCGCGCGGGCCGTGCCGGAGACGATCGTGGTGCCGTCCATCGCCAGCGCCTGCGGGCCGTCGGTCCCGGACGAGTCCGACAGCTTCGCGATCGGGGCGACGCCAGCCCAGCCGCCCGCCGGACGCTTGAACACGTAGATCGCGCCCGTGATCAACGGGAGGTTGAACCCGTCGACGCGGTGGTTGGGCACGGTCGCCGCGATGGTGTCCCCCAACACCGCGACGTTGAAGCCGAAGTTCTCGTAGGCCACGCCGGAGGGCAGGGTGAGCTTCGCCGTCTGGGTCGCGTCGTGCCATCCGCCCGCGGGTCGCGTGAACACGTAGACCGCGCCCTGCTGCGTATGGCCGCCGACCGTCGCCTCCACGGCGCCGGCCACGATCGTCTCCCCGTCGAACGCGACGGAGTAGCCGAGCGAGTCGCCCGGCCAGCCGCCGGCGCCATCGCTCGCGGTCAGCCGTGCCACCTCGGTGCCGTCGACCCAGCCTCCCGCGGCGGGCTTGGTGAAGACATACACCCCGCCTCGGTGCAGGTGGGAGTAGGGCGCCCCGACGACGACGGTGTCGCCCGACATCGCGATGCGCCAGCCGAAGAAGTCGCCGTTGTCGCCGTTGGAGGCCAGAAGCTGCGCCGCCTGGTAGACCGGGTCGATCGTGACCGGGTAGCGGGCGCCGCGCACGTCGACGGCGAGGCGCAGGCCGCCGGCCACCGGCTCCAGCCGCGCTGCCAGCGGCCGTCCGGCGGCGTCCTGCGCCCACAGGTCGCCGTAGCGCAGGACGGGCCCGCGCCGCGTGGCGATCGTGACCCCGCCGCGTGGATCCCGGCGCGCGGCGACGCCCGCGCCGCCGAGTGCGAGGTCCACCGACAGCGTCGATCGGCCCCCGCCGTCCCGCGGGCGGTCGACGCGGAAGCCTTGCTCGACCCCGGCCGGGCCGTTGGCGTACCACTCGGTCACGCCGGCGTGGCGGTACTCGACGCGGTTGTGCCGCGCGCGCGGCGCGACGACCCCGACGGCGACCGATCGCCCATCGGCGACGATGCCCGCGAGCCGGACGCGAACGCCCGGCGCCCCGTCGGCGACGACCTCCCCGCCGGAGCGACGCAGGACCGCCCGTACGCGCGCCGGCCGGTTGACCATCGACCAGGCGCCGTCGCCGCGCGCCGTCGCCGCGAACGCCGGGTCGTCGCGGCCGATGCGCTCCGAGATGGCCGCACGCGCCGCGGCGGGCAGCGCGACGTCGGGCGAGCGCGTCGTCGCGTGCGGCCGCGAGGTGAGCACCACGGCAAGCACGACCGCCGGCACCACGAGCGCGGCGACCACCCAGCGAACGGCCGGGGCCGAAAGCCCTCGATGCGGCACGGCCGCATCGGCATACGCGACCCGCCCAATCATCGGCAACTGCGCCGGGGCGTCGAGGAACCCGGCAGCAGGCAGCGGCGTAGACGGCGCACGTCGTGGCCGCGCACGTCGTAGCGGAAGTACTCGCCGATCGCCCCATAGGCGTAGTCGCCGCCCGCCGCCGGATGGGTGAGCCGGAGCTCCACGCTAGCACCGTTCGACAGCCCGCGCCGGGCCAGCGCGCGGAGGTTCGCGGTGCCGCCGCGCGGCATCGCGAGCGTCTGGCTCAGCCCGCAGCGGCGCTGGCAGCGCAACTGCACACTGGTGCCACGCGGCAAGGCGGGGATCCGGAGGTCGACGACGCGCACGCCAGACGCGGTCGTCGTCCACCGCAGCACCGGCGACGTGCGCAGGCGCGGCGGGCAGCCGCCGCGATCGCCGATGCCACGGAGGTCCGGGCACTGGTCGAGCTGGTCGAACACGTCGTCGGCGTCCCGGTCGCCGAACAGGTCGACCGTCACCTGCAGCGTCCCGGACGCCGGTCCCGTGCCGCGGTCCGCGCCGCCGACCTGGATCGCGTAGGACATGCCGGGCTCAACGCGCGCGAACAGGTCCTCGCCCGCGCCCGCCTTGTCGTCGCAGTCGACGAGCGCGCCGAGCGCCGAGCTCGCCTCGGCGTAGCGGAAGACTGACACGACCGTGTCGTATCCGCCGGTGCGCACCTCGACCACGCCGCGGCGGTCGGGCTGGAACGAGTACCAGACCGTCTTGCCGAAGGCCGCGTCACGACACGCCGTCGGCTCGGGGCCGCCGCCGGAGCTCTGGCTGGAGAACAGGTCGGCCTGGGTCGTGGCGTCGGCGGTCACCAAGGTGTC
>JBEVLC010000347.1:0-5550 GCA_040509415.1 Baekduia sp.
GCTGGGCCGGCCGGCCCACAAGGTCCCAGCGGGCCTTCCGGCGGCGTCAGCGGCCTGGAAGTCATCTACGCCGCCAGCGCGGGCGGAGCGTTCACCGTCAAGTCGAGCGAGGCGCACTGCCCCTCGGGCAAGATCTTCATCGGCGGCCGTTCGACCGCTCAGCGTTGTTCTGTGTTCTCCAGCGGACAATCGCCGCGCAATGCTGCAATGACCAATTGACAATGACGGCTGCTTAGTATTGGCTGCGGCGGCGTCCGTTCGTGGACGTGCCTTCGGCGGGGGTCCGGTGGGCTTGGGTTCTCGATGAGGGGTGTGAGCATGGTCGCGTTGCGGTCGCGGTGGGTGCTGGGCGTGTCGCTGTTGGCATGCGGAGCAGCGTTGTTGGTGGTGTTGCTCATGGGGTCGAGCTCACGGGCCGATGACCCCGGCGCACCGGTCGTGCCATCGCCAGGGTTCACGGCGCCGGTGACGGTCGGCGAGGTCCCGGCGTTGCGGACCGAGAGCTCGCGAACCTATCGCCAAGCCGATGGCAGCTATCAGGCGCAGGTGTCGGCCGGGCCGGTCAACTACCGCGACGCAAGTGGGGACTGGAAGCCGATCGACGTCGACTTCGCCTCCGACGGCGACGGCGGTTTGAAGACCACCGAGGCAGCAGCGAAGGTCTCGCTGCCCGAGAGCCTGGATGATGCGGCCAAGGTCACGGCCGGTTCGCGGTGGGTCTCCTTCGAGATGGTTGGCGCCGACGGTGATGTGGCGCCCAGCGCCGATGGATCGACCGCGACCTACAACGAGGTGCTCGACGGTGTCGACGCGACCTACGACGCGCAGCCGACGGGGGTCAAGGAGACGCTGACGCTGGCGGATGACTCGGCGCCCGCGTCCTATCGCTATGCCTTGGGCGCGAGCTCGGGCCTCACGCCGACGCTGCTGGACAACGGCACGGTCGTCTTCCGCGACGCCGGCGATGTGACGCGCTTCTGGCTGCCCGCACCGACGGTGCAGGAGGCCGGAGCCGACAGCCCGACGACCGATCACGTCGCCTACCGCCTCTCTGAGGACCGTCAGACGCTGACGGTCGCAGTCGATCCGGATTGGCTGGCGCAGGCCACGTTCCCGGTGCAGGTCGATCCGTCTGTCTGGTACGGCGATGACGCATCGTGCACGCTGGCCAGCGCGACCCCGACGGTCGCCGCCTGTGGCGGCACGACGCTCAAGCTCGGCCACGATGCCGCGGGCAAGTACCGCACCGCCCTGCGCTTCCCCGACATGGCGCTCGCGGTGCCGCGAACCGCATCGCTGATGGGCGCGACGATTGCCCTGTACTTCGAGTCGCAGACCAGCGCCACCGCCACGACGCCGGTCACCGTCTCGGGATCGAGCAAGCTGCTCGGCACGGGCGCGACGTGGAACAAGTACGACAGCAATGCCGCGCACACGTGGACGACGGCCGGCGGCGACATCGTCGCCGATCCGCAAGCGGCGATGACGACCCTGTATCCGAGCTTCGCCGACGGCTGGGTGACCTTCAACGTCAGCCGGCTGGCCGAGCGCTGGCTGCGCAGTCCCTCGACCAACATGGGCGTCTTGCTGCGGGCCCAGACCGAGACGGGCACCAACAACGTCATCAGCTTCGACGGCCACACCTGGGACCACGGCGGCCCGAATATCCGCGTCGACTACGAGTGGCACCCGGGCATCGAAAGCGATCAGACCTACGAGCAAGTCGCCTTTGACAGCACGAGCAGGATCGCGGTCAACGCCGCGACCGGCAACGTTGCGGTCGACAGCACCGATGTCAGCCTTCCCGGCGTCGGCGGCCTTGACCTCAAGATCCGCCGGACGTTCAACGGTCAGAACCTCGGCAACGGCGGCGGCATGTTCGGCAGCGCCTGGAGTGACGGCATCAACAACGCCGCGTTCCTCAACGACCGCGTCTGGTGGGACGACTCGCGCACCATCTATGCCAACGGCAACGCGATCTACCGCTTCGATCGCGACCCCGTCCACGACACCGCGACCACCCACGCCTACCTCAGCCCGCCCAACATCAACGCCGACCTGGTCTCCAACATCTCGACCGGCGTCGCCACGCTGACCTTCCGCGACACCGGCATCAAATGGACCTACCGGGCCTCCTTCGACGGCAACTACGTCACGCTGGCCCAGATCAGCGACCCCGCCGGCCATCACATCGACATCACGCCCAAGTCCGGCCAGCCAGAGAAGATCGGCTCGATCACCGACACCAACGGCGCCGTGCTGACCTTCGTCTACGGCACCAACGGCCAGCTGACCAAGATCACCAAGGGCGCAACCGAGTGGAAGTACACCACCACGATCGTCAACGGCCACAACTTGCTGACCGGCTACACCAACCCGTCCAACCAGACCACGAGCTATCACTACGACGCCGGCGCGCTGCCCGGCACCTGGGACAAGCTCGACCGCGTCACCGACCAGGCCGGGCAGATCTTCCGCCTGACCTACGGGCCCCAAGGCGACTGGAGCCAGGTCACGCAGGTGACCCAGGACTTCCCCGACGCCCGTCCCGACAACATCACCAAGTTCGACTACAAGGCCGTCAGCACCCTCGGCCACGCCTGCACCACACCCGTCGCCAACTCCCCCTATCCCGACAACGTCGTCTTCGACCGCACCGTCGAGACCGACAACGCCGGGCGGGTCACGACCTACTGCTACAACACGAGTGCCCAGGTGATCCAGAGCTGGCGGCCGTGGGACACCACCGTGCCGACCGCAACGCCGAGCGGCGAGTGGTACGGCCTGAGCGGCCAGGTCAGCAACGGCGCCGGCGTGCATGGCCTGACGCTGTCGGCGACCGACGCGGCCTCTGGCGTCAAGCGGGTCGCCCTCGAGTGGGTGGGCCATGGGGACATCGCCTCCGCGACATCGCCCTGCCCGCCCGGAAGCTCGATGCCGAACCTCTGCCCAGCGAGCTTCGCCGCGCTCGCGACCTTCGACGCGGGCACGCTGCCCGAAGGCGTCCAAACGTTCCGGCAGAAGACGACCGACCTTGCCGGAAACGTCGGCTACAGCGCCACATGGACCGTCGAGATCCGCTGGGAACGCGTTGCCCACGCACAGATCTACCGCGACGATCCGAGCACCGACCCCGTGCGGGAATCTGAGGAGTGGGCACAGCTCGGCTCGCTGAACGGTCGCAAGGTCGAGCCCGGCACGATCTCGACCCGTGACAACGTGGCGTGCCCGACCGGGACCTGCGCCGAGCTGCGCCAGCGCTACGTGCACGCCGACGGCGTCCCGGCAGCCGATGACCAGTTCGTCCGCTACCGCGGCGTGTCGACCACCGACGAGCGGATCGACAGCGCCACCGACATGGTCGAGCTTGCGCAGACCTTCACCGGCATCCCGCCCGATGGCACAGGAGCGACCAGCAACGTCCTCTTCCCCTGGCAGACCGTCCCGCCGGACGCCGGAACCACCTACGAGCTCTACGAGGTGACGGAGTCGCTGACGGAGGGCGGCGAGACGCCCGATGACGCCAACGGCGAGCCGGCGGACCCGGCAGCCCGCGACGTTCGCGTCCGGCTCGTCCTCGACGCCGCGACCAAGCTCCCGCTGCGGGAGACCTACTTCACCGTTGACAACAACACGCTCATCACCCGGCGCATCTGGACCTACGAGGCGCAGGTTCTGCTGCGGCGCAACTTGGCAGCTGACTTCTTCGGGGTCCCACGGCCCGCCAACCCCGGCCAGGAGAAAGCGGTGGAGTACACGACGCCTCCTGCCGCTCGGGCAGCCGCCTCCGGCGATGAGACGCGCAGCGCAGCGCGAACCGACGTGGCCACCGGTAAGACCTACGACGCGGCAGGCCTCGCGACACCTGTCACCCTCGACGAGGGCATCCTCTGCGAGGCGGCGAGAATGAACATCAACTTCCTCGAGCGCCCGCTGCCGAACGAGATTCCCGCAGCCAACGGAGACCCGCCCAAGACGCTGCGCTCCACGCGGACCGTCGCGACCTACCACCGCAAGGCGTCAGGCAGATGCCCGTCGGGCGGAAGCCCTCTCCTGACGATCGAGTCGACAGCCGTCGGCACACAAGCAGCCGACGACTGGAAGGACGGCTACGAGGATCTCGCGAGCGCCAAGACCAAGGCGTCGGCACCGGGCTCGACCAGCCCAGCGGTGTCCGTCGTGCGCGTCGAGGTCGGCCGCTCCGTCCAGGACGTCCCGGTGCTCGACATCGGCCAAGGGCGACACGGCGCCTATCTGGAACGGGACGGGACGGCCTTCGTCATCGCGGGCTCCTATACGCCCGACGAGCTCGCTTCCATCACCTCCAACATCGAAGGATGATCATGCGTCGGCACTTCTTCAGCCTCATCGCGCTGGCCGCCTGCCTCCTCGGGACGTCCGTTGCCGTGAGCCAGGCGCACTACAAGGCCGGGGATCCAAACAGCCCTGATGGCTGGTACTTCGACGGCGCGTCGACCTCCGGTGCGCGCGACGCCCTCAAGGATCCGATCAACTTCATCTTCTACGGTGGCACCGCGGACCAGTCGGCGTACACGCGCGACCGGATCGAGCAGCACATGGCCGACGACTGGGACGGCAACGACGTCGGCAGCTCGCCGTGGCGCAAGTCCAACGCGATCATCTCGTTCTGCAAGGTCAATCAGCGCGTGTACTGGCCGGGCGACGGCTCGAACATCACGAGCGACAAGACAGACTGGCACGGCTCGACGTCGCCTACGTCGGTCTGCACGAGCCAGACCCACGCACGCTTCTGGGACGATCACGAACATGCGAAGGTCACGTCCGGGCACGGGGCGCTCAACCAGTGGGCCATCGGCGGCATCCACCACGAGCATCCGGTGGGCAAGCGCAAGTGCCTCAAGCCATTGGTGGGCCCGAAGGTCTGCACGTTCGTCGGCACCACGCATCGGATCGACCGTGACTGGGACGCGGTGCGCTACCAGATGGTGAAGGCCATGCACGCCCACTGCGCTACGGCCGCGTGGAAGTTCCATCCGGGCGCGCACGGCACGTTCGGATGCGGTGTCTACGGGGCATGCTTCGACAACTCGGGCTACATCGCCCGGTTCTCGCTGCACCACGCCTCGGATGGCGGCTGTGCCGGATACTGACCACCCGCACGTACCCCGCGGCGCGCTGGAGGCGACGACCTTCCGGTTCCGCGTGCCGCTCCTCGTCCTCTACACGGTCGTTGCCGCTGCGGTCTTCTGGGCCGGCGGCACGGAGGACTCCGATGTCGCGATCCTCACGGTTCCAAGCTTCGCGCTCGCGTTCCTGGTCGGCTTCCTGACGCCGCGGATCGCGCCGCTGCTGCCGCCGGTCGCCCTGGGCGCTGCGGTGGCGATCGGCCGCGCCACCGACAGCTTCGACAACGAGTACGGCGGTCTGAACTTCTCGGGCGGACTCGTGATCGCCGAGATCTGCATCGCCATTGGCATGTGGAACCGCCGGCGCCGCCGTCTCGCCGACGAGGCCTGGCGGCAGCGGTCGCACGAGACGGACGTTCGAGGCAGGTGATTGTCGGGCGGC
>JBEVLC010000348.1:0-15908 GCA_040509415.1 Baekduia sp.
GCTGGGCCGGCCGGCCCACAAGGTCCCAGCGGGCCTTCCGGCGGCGTCAGCGGCCTGGAAGTCATCTACGCCGCCAGCGCGGGCGGAGCGTTCACCGTCAAGTCGAGCGAGGCGCACTGCCCCTCGGGCAAGAAGGTCACCGGCGGCGGCTCGATCATCGCAGGCGAGACGAACGCCCGCGTCACCGTCAGCGCTCCCGGTCAGGTTCCTAATCCGACCTCGTGGTACGTGCAGGCGATCGAGCCCTCGGCGACCGGCGCCAGCTGGACGCTCTACGCGTACGCGGTCTGCGTGACCGTCACGCCTGAGCCCTGAGGAATGGCTTGAGGTAATGCGGGCGGCGGATTGATCGCCGCCCGCACTGTTCTCTGCCTGAGCGACGGCTACGTCGTGATCGTGTCGCTGTAGGCGTCGAAGACGCGGTTGAGGGCTTCGACTGCGCGGCGGTTGGCGTGGATGTCGGCCATGATCAGGGCGTTGGTGTCGTTGTCGGCGCCGATGTCGGTGAGGAGATCGAGGTTGGTGTCGAGCAGGTCGCAGCGGCGTTTGTGGAGTTGCTGGATATGGCCGGCGGTCAGCGGGACTTCGAAGTCGTCGGTGTGTGGGGCCATGTCGGGATCCCAGGTCAACGCGTCGATCACCGCTGTTGCGTCGCGGTAGATGTCGGCCAGCTTCAGCTGGCGGCGTGGCGTGTAGTCGAGGTAGTCCTCGAAGGGGTCGTGGTTGAACATCAAGACCTTCTTGGCTTCGATGCGCAGCACGTCGGCCGTTGGCGGGTCGACGGTGATGCGGCAGGCTGAATTACCCTGGTGGGCACTCATGGAGGGTCAGATCTCCTTGGGTCATGCCCCCGGGCCGTCGTTAGCGGTCGCGGGGTTGCTCCTATGTCAAGTTGTGGTGGTTTGGGTGTGGTGCCAGATGGTGCGGGCGAGGTGTCGTTTGAGGGCGCGGAGGGCTTCTTTGCGGGTTTTGCCTTCTCCTTGGCGGCGGGCGAGGTAGGCAGTGGCTGGTGGGTGGCAGCGGCCTTGGGTGACGGCGATGCGGTGCAGGGCGCAGTTGAGTTTGCGGTTGCCGCCGCGGTCCAGGCGGTGGCGTTGGCGTTTGCCTGAGGAGGCGGGGATTGGTGCGACGCCGGCGGTGCGCGCGAGCTTGGCGTCGCTGGAGAAGCGGCCGGGTCCGGCGGTCTCAGCGATGATCGTCGCGGCGGTCATCGGGCCGCAGCCCGGTAGTGCTAGTAGTTGCGGGGCGCGCTGGGCGACCAGTGCTGCGATCTCGCGCTCGAGGTTGTTGATCTGACGGGTCGCCGACCGGATCTCGCGCACGAGGTCTTTGCAGATGCGGATATCGGCGGCTTGCTCGGCGCGGGCCAGGCGTCGCGTGATCTTGTCGAGCCAGCGAGCGCGATCGAGTCCCTGGGCGGGGATCTCGAGCTCGGGCCAGCGGTCGTGCAGCAGCCACCGCAGCCGGTTCCGGCGACGGGTGCGTTCCTGGACCAGGCACTCGCGATGCTCGTTGAGCAGCTTGATCGCGCGGGCCTCTGGGTCCAGGAACGCGGCGGGCAGCGAATCCAGCCCTTCGCGCAGCGCGACGCGGGCGATGGCGAGCGCGTCGATCTCGTCGCTCTTGCCGCGCTCGCGTGCGCTGGTGCGGGTCCCGGCGGTCAGCTTGGGCGCGACCCTGATCACGCGCTCGCCACGAGCGATCAAAAACCGTTCCAAGCCGCCAGAGACATGGCGGCAGTCCTCGATGGCCCATGTCCTCTCGGCGTGAAGGCCGCGGGCCCATTTCAGCAGCGTGCCGAAGCCTTCCTTGCGCGCCGGCGCTGTTTTGGAGCCCAACAGCTCGCCGATCCCCGCCGTCACAGCGGCACAGGTATGGGTGGCCTTGTGTGTGTCGGCCCCGATCACGATCATGACCGTCAGTCCTCTCGTTTTGGCTTCTCAACGAAGGGGACCGTCGGCGGACATGCCTCAGTCGGGGCGGTGCCACGCTCCTATTAGGTCACGCCGACGGGTCCGGGACGGCGACGGGCGACACAACCCCGCCAGGTCACAAGGACAGGCGCTTATCGAGTCAGCCCGCCGCCCTCCCGGAACCCAACAGCCCCGAGCGGACAAACCACCATCCGCACCACCACCCTGACACTGAGGCGCTTCTTTGATTGTCGGGCGGACTTTATCGTGTGGGATGGACGGCATTGGTCAGCTACGCAGAGTTGTTGCACGCCGTTGCAGCGTTGTGACGGATCGCACGTAGACGTTGGATCTCGATGTTTCGGTGCGATCGGTGTCAAGGGGGCCGAGCCCTGGTCGAGTTGTCCGGGACTATCCACGTCAAGTCGACCAGCGCCACCCAGCAACGCACCGCGCAACACGCGTTGGCGGCGCGAGCGCGTTAGGAGGGCGGTGATCCGTGATGTCGCCATCCGCGCGGCCACCGTTCGATGCCCACACGAATGCGCGCCAAACCACAGCTCACCTACGCACCACACGCCCCAGACCACGAGAGCGTGGTGGCGATCGTCACGGAGCGCCGCCCGTCCAGCCACGCCTCGCACCCCGACCCACCGCAGCGAAGAGAACGACTACGCCGAGCCCGCCAACCAACCAGCTTCAGCCCGACCCAACTCCGTCGACGCCGGCTCATCGGCGATGTACTCCAACGCCAGCGTCCCCCAGTCAGCGCCCGCACGGAGCTCTCCCAGCACGCTGAACAACAGCCCCTCCATGCGCCGCAATAACAGCGCCTGGGGCGGGATCGTCTGGCGGCGCATCTCCTCGAAGTACGGCGAGGCGGGCGAGCCGGAGATCTCCATCGAGGAACGCACGTACTCGGGATCGAGACGCCGGAAGCCGGTGGTGAAGTACCACTCGCCCGCGGCGGCGAGCTGGCCGAGGACGCGGTCGGGATCGAACGCGGCGGGATCGGGCAGGTAGCCGAGCGTCGCCAAGCCGCGGTGCACACCCTCGGCGTCGCCGTCGATGACCGCCCGCGCCACTGCCCGCTCGTCCTCGAGGTAGTCGGCGTCCATCCGGCGGATCAGCCCGAAGTCCAGGAAGCAGACGCGCCCGTCCTCACCCAGCAGGTAGTTGCCCGGATGCGGATCACCCGCGGCGATGCGCTCGCGCCGCAGCAACCCATAGAAGAACCGGAAGCAGATCTCGGCGAAGCGGTCGCGCTCGGCTTCCGACAGCTCCTTGACCTCCCCGAACCCACGACCAACCACGTACTCGGTGATCAGCACGCGGCGGGTCGACATCGAGGTGACGACGTCCGGCACCCGGATGAAGGGATGGCCCTTGAACGCCCGCGCGATGCGGCGCTGGTTCTGGGCCTCCAGCTCGTAGTCGAGCTCCTCCCCGATGCGCTCACGCAGCTCGCCGAGGATCGCCTTGGCATCCAGCCCCGGCGCCAACCGCTTGACCAGCGGGAGCAGCATGGCGGCGTTGCGCAGGTCGGTCTCAACCGCCTCGGCGACGCCCGGGTACTGGACCTTGACGGCGACGTCGCGGCCGTCGTGCAGCGCGCCGCGGTAGACCTGCCCGATCGAGGCCGCCGCGACCGGCGTGCGGTCAAATGCGGAGAAGTGCTCGTCGAGCGACCCGCCGAGGTCGTCGACGATCACCTTCTCCATCTTCTTGAACGGCACCTGCGGGGCGTCGTCGCGCAAGGACGACAACTTCTCCTTGAAGGCCTCGCGCTCGCCCTCGGGGACCATCTCGAAGTCGATCGTCGACAACACCTGACCGAGCTTCATCGCCGCGCCCTTCATCTGCCCGAGCTGGGTGACCAGCTCGTCGGCGAGCGCGAGCGCGCGCTTGGCGTCGGCGGCCTCGGCCTGCTCGTCGGAGCGCAGGCGGTTGGCGGCCTGGGTGCCCGCCCAGCGCGCGCCCTGGCCCGCGACCAGGCCGCCGAACTTCGCGGTGCGCCCGAGGCGGCTGGTGGGGATCTTGGGCATCGGCGGCACCTGGCAGAGTACGGCGCCCATGGCTCCGCTGCTCACCGTCGACGCGCCATCGCTGCTCTACCGCGCCTTCTACGGGCTGCCGAAGTCGATCACCGGCGCCGACGGCACGCCGGTCAACGCGCTGCTGGGCTTCGCCAACCAGGTGCTGTGGGCGGTCGAGCGCCACCAGCCGCGGGCCGTCGTCCTGTGCACGGGCGCCGAGGCGGCGGCGTATCGAGCGCAGTCGCTGGCGTCCTACCACGCCGATCGCCCGCCGGTTCCCGACGAGCTGGCGCCGCAGTGGGCTGACGCTCCCGCGTTCTTCGGCGCGTTCGGATGGGCCTGGGAGGACGCGGGCGATCTGGAGGCCGACGACCTCCTCGGCGCCTACGCGCGTTGTGAGACCGACGCCGGCGGGACCGCGCTGATCTTCAGCGGCGACCGTGACATGTTCCAGTGCGTGGGGGAGTCGGTGAGCGTCCTATACCCGCGCGGGGGCAAGGACGGCCCGGAGCTCGTCGACGTCGCGGGCGTCAAGGCGCGCTACGGGATCCGGCCTGATCAGGTGCCGGACTTCATCGCGCTGCGCGGCGATCCGTCGGACGGCATCCCGGGCGCGAAGGGGATCGGGGAGAAGACGGCGGGGGAGATCCTGCGCGTTCATGGCGATCTCGACACAGCGATCGCCAACGCTGCGCAAGAGCGCCCACGCATCGCCGCCGCGCTCCGAGATCAGGCCGACGAGCTGCGCGAGTTCCGCAAGATCGCGACGCTCCAGCCGATTTCAGTGGCATGTCCCCCCGACACGCCGACGACCTTCGGCGAGGCCTCAGCGGCCGCGTCGGCGCGCGGGATGAACCGCTTGGCGAGCCGCTTGCAGGAGCTGGCCGAGCAGGAGTAGGGCGTGCGCGGGCGAACGCCGGGCTGAAGCCCGATGCACTGTCTGCCGATGCGTCAACGATGATCCACCGCGTGGTGCGACGAGCCGCCGCCTTCCTGACTGCCGCTGCGCTGGTGTGCGCGGCCGGCGTCGGCACGGCCTCTGCGGGTGTCGCGCCCCCGCGTGCGGTCGACCTCGACGCCGCCGGCTGGGAGTACGCGCCCGATCCCACCGACGCCGGGCTGCGTGATGGTTGGACGCGCGGACACGGTGGCGCGACGTGGTCGGCAGTCGACCTGCCCCACGTCTTTGACCCGCATCCCGACCCCAAGAACTTCGGTGGCCAGGTCGGCTGGTACCGCATCAAGCTGACGCAGCCGACCGGCACGCCGGCCGGCTTCTCGTGGGGCGTGCGCTTCGAGCAGATCCGCCGCGTGGCCGATGTCTTCCTCGACGGCGAGCGGATCGCGGTGCACGCCGATCCCTACGCGCCGTTCACCGTCGCGCTGCCGGCCCTGGCCGACGGGCAGCCGCACGAGCTGGTCGTCCGGGCCGACAACCACAAGGCCAAGGAGCCGCGCGAGGGCTGGTGGAACTGGGGCGGGATGACGCGTCCGGCCAAGCTGGTCCCGCTCGGCGCCCTGCTCACCCGTGACGCCGGCTTCCTTCCGCGCCAGCGCTGCGATGCCGACGGCGGCGACTGCAAGTGGAGCGTCCTGGTCGACGCGACGGTCGAGAACCGGGGCGCGACGGTCGTGCGCCCGCGGCTGCGCGCGCGGCTGACCGACCCCGACGGTGACGCCGCCGGCCACGGCGAGGCCGTCGCACGCCCGCTGGCGCCCGGCGAGCGCGCCCGCGTCCGCTTCGACGTCCCCGTCTCGGGCGACGCGCGGCTCTGGGGCCCGGGCCATCCGGACCTCTACGGCGCGGCGCTGGAGACGATCGCGCCGAGCGGGGTCCAGCAGCACGACAGCGCGCGGATCGGCCTGCGCACGGTGACCGTCCGCGACGGATTGCTCGAGCTCAACGGCAAGCCGGTCGAGCTGCGCGGCGCTTCGATCCAGGAGGACGTCGACGGCCACGGCCCCGCGCTGACCAACGCTGACGTCGACGCCATCGTCGCCCAGCTCAAGGCGGTCGGCGCCAACGTGACCCGCGCGCACTACGCGCTCGACGAGCGGCTGCAGCGCAAGCTCGACGAGGCCGGGATCATGGTCTGGGCCCAAGCGCCGATCTACCACCGCGACAAGCTGCTGCAGACCGAAGCGCAGCGCGACACAGCGCTGTCGACCGTCCGCGCCGCGGTGATGGCCACGCGCAACCACCCGTCGACGATCACGCACTCGGTCGCCAACGAGCTGTCGGTCATCCCGGACAAGGTGGCGGGGACGGCGGCCTTCCTGCGCGACGCCCGCGCGCTCACGGTCGATCTCAACCCGACGCTGCCCACGTCCGTCGACATGCTCAGCTACCCGGGCTACCCGCGCGCGGAGAGCTACGCGGCCTTCGACCTGCTGGGGATCAACAGCTACTTCGGCTGGTACCCGGGCAAGGTCGGCCACTCGACCGCCGACATCCGCTCGCTCGGCCCGTACCTGAGCGGCATGCGCGCGATGTACCCCAACGCCGGGCTGGTGCTGACCGAGTTCGGCGCCGAGTCGACGATGACCGGTCCGGCGACCGAGAAGCAGACCTATGCCTTCCAGCAGGTCTACACGCGCGACGTGCTCACCGCCGTGCGCCGCGCGCCGACGCTCAGCGGCGCGATCTACTGGACGCTGCAGGAGTTCGCGGTCAAGCCCAAGTGGGACGGGGGCGCCCAGCTGCGAGCCGCCGATCGCACGTCGATCCACCACAAGGGCCTGATCACCTACGACGGACGCCCCAAGCCGGCCTACGACGTCCTGCGCAAGGACATCAAGTCGACGCCGCTGGTGCGGCCCGAGGCCGACGTGGCGCTCGCCCTCGACACCCGCGTGCCCGAGCGCCACCGCGGTCGTGTCGGCCTCGGCTTCGCGATCGCGATCCTGATCGCCGTCGGCGCCCTGCTCGTGGTCGACCTGTGGGCGTTCTTCGGCTGGCGTCTTGCGATGCTCGCCGACGACCGCGAGACGCGCGAGCGGCGGCTGCGGATCATCCGCGCGCACCGTGCGGCGCAGCCGCCGGAGGCCGATACGCCCGTTGAGGCGCCGGCGGGCTTGCGGATCGTGGCCTAGCTAGATCGGCCTAGTCTATTTAGCTAGATACATGTGCTACGCTGCGCGGCATGGTGATCCGCGTGGGGATGCATGAGGCCAAGACGAAGCTGTCGCAGTTGGTCGTCGCCGCCGAGCGCGGCCAAGAGGTCGTGATCGAGCGCCGCGGCGTTCCGGTGGCGCGCCTGGTCGCGGTCGAAGCGCCGAAGCGCAGCCGCGCATCGATCCGGGGATCGATGCCGGATCTCTGGATCGCGGACGACTTCGACGAGATCCCCGACGAGATCGCCGAAGCTTTCGGCGTGCGATGAGAGTCCTCCCGGACTCCCACACACTGCTCTGGTGGGTGCTGGACTCGGAGCGTCTGAGCCGGCGCGCGCGCGATCTCCTCGAGGACCACCACAACCCATTCCTGTTCAGCGCGGTCACGACTTGGGAGATCCGCATCAAGCAGGCGATGGGCAAGCTCAAGCACGTAGGCGATTTCGACCTCATCGAGGAGACGGGCCCCATACTCCTGCCGATCACCCACGGTCACGCCGAGGCCGCAGCAGCGCTCCCCTACCACCACCGCGACCCGTTCGACCGCATGCTGATCGCCCAGGCCCAGATCGAGGACGCCGTGATCGTCACCACCGATAAGGCCTTCGCGGCCTACGACGTGCGCACCGTCTGGTGACGGCCCGCCACGCTCAGTGCGCCGTCGTGTCCTCGCGCCCGTAGCTGTCGGCGAGCCGGACGACGTCGTCGACCTCGGGCGTCGAGACCTCGAGGACCTGGGCGTCTTCGATCGCCTCGATGGTGTGGATCTCGCCCGGCTGGTTCCGCCAGGCGTGGCCTGGGCCGATCTCGGATTCGATGAGGTCGTCGGCGCTCGTGCCCTTGATCAGCTTCAGCCGGCCCGAGAGCAGGTAGTTGCTCTCGTCCTTGTCATGGTGGAACTGCAGCGACAGCCGGTGGCCGGCGCTCACGTGCAGGATCTTGCCGGCGTAGCGGTCGGTCAGGGCGTACCAGAGCTCGTGGCCCCAGGGCTTGTCGACACGGCGGGGAAGGTCCATGGGAAGCGCTGTACCCGATCGCTGGCTGGTCAGGGCGTGAACTTCACGTTGATGACGTCACCGTCGCGCATCACGTAGTCGCGGCCTTCGATCCGCAGCGTCCCGCGCTCACGGGCGCCGGCGTAGCCGCCCGCCTCCATCAGTGCCTCCCAGCCGATGACCTCGGCGCGGACGAAGCCCTTCTGGATGTCGGTGTGGATCTCGCCCGCCGCATGCCAGGCGGTAAGGCCGTCCTTCATGTGCCAGCTCTGGGCGATCGTGCCCTCGCCGGCCGTGAAGAACGTGATCTGGTCGAGCAGCTCGAAGGCGCCGCGCGAGACCCGCTCCAGGCCGGACTCGCTGACGCCGAGATCAGCGCGCATCTCGGCGGCCTCCTCCTCGTCCATCTCCGACAGCTCGGCTTCCAGGCGCGAGGAGACCGCGACGACCTTGGCGCCGATCGCGTCGGCGTGTGCCTGGATCGCGGCCGGAATCTCATCGCTGCCCTCGTCGACGTTGGCCACGAACAACACGGGCTTGCTCGTCAGCGGCGAGAGGTCGCGCAGCGCGTTCGGCGCCAAGGCGGGCACGGGGTGCTCGACGACGGCGGCCAGCACGGACTTGCCGGCCTGCAGCTCACCGATGATCGCCTCCAGCCACCGCTGCTCGGCCGTCAGCTCCTTGTCGCCGCCGCGCGCGCCGCGCACCACGCGCTCGTGGCGGCGCTCGGCCTGCTCGAGGTCGGCGTAGATCAGCTCGGTCTCGATCGTCTCGATGTCGCGCATCGGGTCGACCGAGCCCTCCGAGTGCAAGATGGAGGAGTCGGTGTGCGAGCGGACGACGTGGACGATCGCGTCGGTCTCGCGAATGTTGGCCAGGAACTTGTTGCCAAGCCCCTCGCCTTCCGACGCGCCCTTGACCAGGCCAGCGATGTCATGGAAGGCGATGGTGTCCCACACGATCTCCGAGGACCCCAACAACGCCGAGACTTGCTCCATGCGCTCGTCGCGCACCGGCACGATCGCCACGTTGGGCTCGATCGTGGTGAACGGGTAGTTGGCCGCCTCGGCCCCCGCCTTGGTCAGGGCGTTGAAGAGTGAGGACTTGCCCGCGTTGGGCATGCCGACGATGCCGACTTTCATCGGGTTGCTCCTCCTACGAGCGTGCCGAGCAGCGCGCCGGCGAGGATGTCTGAGGGGTAGTGCACGCCGAGGTAGACGCGCGTGGCGGCCATCGCCGCGGCGAGCGGGTAGACGGCCGGGCCCGCCGCGCCAAGCAGAGGCGCGTAGGCGCGCGCGGCGGCGAACGACGAGGTCGCGTGCGACGAGGGGAAGCTCAGCTGGGTCGGGGTCCCGATCAGCTGGGGCAGGTCCTCGAAGACCGGCCGCGGACGCCGGACGACCTGCTTGACCGCGACGTTGGCGACGTACGCCGCGCCAACCGCGGCGAGCGCTCGCCGCCAGCGTTGCCGCCGCGGACGGTCGAAGATGACGCCGGCAGTGCCGATGGCCAGCCACAGCGCGGCATGCTCACCGAGGTGCGAGAACCGAGCCACGGCACGCTCGGTCGCGGGCGTGTGCCCGTAGGTGCGGGCGGCGCGGTAGAGCGCAGTGTCAAGGCCGGCGGCGATCATGCGACGGGCAACGGTAGTCGTCGCCCGCCTGCGACGCAGCGCGGCGCCTTGACGATCAGGCGATGAGGTCGACGACGCGCTCGAGCTCGACGGCCCGCAGCAGCTGGCACTCGTCGGGCTCGGCGTCATCCGGGCCGAGTCCACGGTCGTGAGTTGAGATGACCTCGAACTCGTCGTTCAACAGCGTGACGCGCCGCATGCGTCCGCGGAAGCGCTCCACGAACACCCAGTTGGTTTCGGCCACCGATGGCCCTTTCGCAGTCTTGGGACGTCCCCGCACGGACCTCCGATCGCGACACCGTATCCCGGCATCCAGCAGGCACACGGGGGATTTGGCTGCCCCACGGGTGAGAGCGACGACACCCATGCGTTCGCATAGGTGTCGACCGAACGATGATCAGCGTTGGATAGGTTTCCTGACCACATGCTCACGGTCCACCTCCGGCTTGCCGGGATCCTCTCCGCAGTGGCGACTCTGGCGGGTGCCACAGCAGCACCCACCGCATTGGCTCATGGCGGGCGGGACGGGACAGGTTCCCGCGGCATGAGCGAGAAGGCGTTCGAGCAGTTCGAGACCGCGGTGCGCGGGCGCGAGCACGCCCCCGAGCACGCAGCTGAGCGCGCCGAGGCGGCCCGGCGCAAGCGCGCGGGGCACACCCACACCCGCCCGCGCGCGCACGCGGCCCTCGACGTCGACCCGGCGATCGGCGGGCGCTGGGACGCGCCGTTCCCGCTCCCCGCCCTCGCGATCCACGCGGTGATGCTGCCGACCGGCAAGCTGCTGATCTTCGCCTACCCGCGGCGGCCGACCGAGTACAGCCCGGCGGAGAACCTCACCAAGGCCTTCCTGGTGGACCCGGGCAACGGCGCGTCCAAGGAGGTCCCGCCGCCCACCTTCCGCGACCCGAAGACGGGGCGCCAGCGGCCGGCCAACCTCTTCTGCGGTGGCGCCTCGCTGCTCGCCGACGGCCAGGCCCTCGTCACAGGCGGCAACTTGGAGTACGACAACGCCAAGTGGTACTACAAGGGGCTCAAGAAGGCCTACACCTTCGACCCGTGGGCCGAGAAGTGGACCGAGCAGCCGGACATGCGCCACGGCCGCTGGTACCCGTCGCAGGTCCGGATGTCCGACGGCCAGACGATGGTCGTCGCCGGCTACGACGAGAAGGACCACACCGACGCTGCGTCGGGCTACAACAAGGACATCGAGCTCTTCACCCAGCCGGCGCGCCGTGGCGGGAAAGGCCGCTGGTCGCTGCTGGGTCAGGAGGGCCTCGATGGCGCCCCGTTCCTCGACGAGCCCTACCCGCATCTCTTCGACATGCCCAGCGGCCGCGTCCTCGTCGCCGGCCCGCACCACGCCGCCGACTCCTGGTTCATGGACGAGCCCGGGCCGTTTCCCACGTTCAACTGGGACGAGGCGCCGGACTTCAGCCGCGACCGCTACTACGGCAACGCCCTGCAGCTCCCGGGCACGCCGAGCGCCGGCAACACCAAGGTGATGATGATCGGCGGCACCGCGATCGGCGACGACGACAAGGCCACCGCGACGTCGGAGGTCTTCGACGAGCGCAAGAACGCGGCGGGCTGGAAGCCGGGCCCGTCGTGGAACATCGCGCGCAGCCACGCCAACACGGTGCAGCTGCCTGATGGGTCGATGGTCACCGTCGGCGGCGGCACGGGCGTCAACGAGCGCCTCTACGAGTTCACCGACGACCAGCGCCAGGTCGAGATCTACGATCCCGCCAGCGGCAGCTGGCACCTCGGCGCCGCTCAGCAGGAGGCGCGCACGTACCACTCGACCGCGCTGCTGCTGCCCGACGGCCGCGTCTTCTCCGGCGGTGACGACCTCAACGGCGGCAACGACACCGACACCGCGGAGATCTACAGCCCGCCGTATCTCTTCAAGGGCCCGCGCCCAGTCATCGACGCGGCGCCGGCCAGCGTCGCGTTCGGCGCCAAGGCGACGGTGCGGGTCTCTGGGCCGGCCGGTGCCCGCGCCGTACTCGTCGCCCCTGGCGCGGTGACCCACGCCGTCGACATGGACCAGCGCGTCGTGCCGTTGGCGACGACCACGCGCCCCGACGGCGGTCTCGACATCACGGCGCCGGCCGACGGCCACATCGCCCCGCCCGGCCACTACATGCTGTTCGTGCTCGACGCGGCCAGCGTGCCATCGGTCGCCAGCTGGGTAACGCTCGGCACGGCTAGCCCGCCGCCGGTCGCGCGCGACCTCGCCAAGGGTCGCTCGTGGACCGACTCGACGGCGCCCAAGCGGCGGCACGGGATCACCGCCGCCTGGCGGTCGCCGGCGCGCGACCGCGTCTGGTGGCAGCTCGACCTCGGCCGCCCGCAGTCGGTCGCGCGCCTCGCCTTGCGCTGGGGCACGCACCCGCCGAAGCGCTACGTCGTGGCGGGCTCGACCGACGGCAAGCGCTTCCGCGCGCTCGGCGAGTCGTGGCCCTACAAGCCCTACTGGCAGACCACGAACTTCGACCGAGCGACAGTCCGTTACCTAAGGGTGACGATCCGTCAACGCTCCGGGAACCACGGCGTCGCGCTGCTCGAATCGCGCCTCTACGGCGGCTGACGTGACCAACGCCGTCTCGCGGCGTATGGTGCAGGGATGTCGTCCGATGCTCCTCGCCCAGGGGACGTGTACCAACAGGAGCTGCTGCACTCGCAGGCGACCTATCGCGTCATCGCAATCGAGGAAGGCCATGTGACGGTCGAGGCGATCGAGGTCCCCGGCCTGGAGGCAGGGCATCAGCTGCGGCTGACGGCCGCCAGCCTTGGCGACATGGTCCGGCTGGAAGCCCCGGCCGACGCCGCCGACCCGGCGGCCACGCGTCGTCAGCCGCTTCCCGGCAACGCCCGCCCGCGGCCGGCCTAGGACTGCGGGGCCGCGCCGGGCTTGTCGATCCTGGCGCAGACCACGATCGGGAAGCCGGGATCGCGCACGTCGAGCTCGGCCGGCGTCAGCTCCTGGACCGCGATGCCGTAGAGGTAGGCCGCGCCCGCCAGCACGTTGCCGAAGCCCTCGACGTCAACGCGCGCGTCGGGGAGGAGGCGAGCAAGTTTGCGGCGCAGCCCGTTGGGCGTGTAGCGCCACGAGTCGTACTCGGCCAGCTCGTGGTCGATGCGCCCGACGCATGGGCCGCTGAAGAGGATCGTGCCGCCGGGGCGCAGCGCCCGCCACAGCGTACGGAAGCCGCCCTCGTCGTCCTCGGTGACGTGCAGCGTCTGAGTCATCACGATGGTGTCGTAGGCCTCGTCGGGCAACGACCCCTCCTTGGTGAGGTCGGCGATCACCGTGGCCTTCGGGTTGCCGGCGTCGATGTCGACCACGTGGACCTTGGTCACGCGGGCGCCGCCGAAGCGCTCGGCGTACTCGGGCCCGCGGACCTCCAGCGCCTCACCGCGAAACGCAGATGCTTGGCGCTCCAGCCAACCCTCGATGTAATAGCGGTCGATCGGCAGCCCGCGGTCCCAGCCGTAGCAGTCGCTGAACGGCGTCGTGCGGCGCAGCGACCCCCAGCGGACGCGGCGTCCCGGAAGGTTGCGGATGACGCGGTTGGCGGTGGGGCGCACGCGCTCCTTGAGCTGATCGAGCTGCTCGCTCATGGTTCCTCGTGGTGTCGTTGGGGAGGGGCAGGGGGAGCGCCGTCACCGGCGCGCAGGAAGCGCAGCAGCCAGAAGGCCGCCAACAGGCCCGCGGCGCTGGCCGAGCCCAGCCAGGCCAGCGCGACGCCGGTCAGCTCGAGCGCGTTGGCCAGCGGGACGACCGGGCCGAGCAAGAGCACCAACATCAGCGCCTCGACCCCCAGCAGCCAGCGGCCGTGGCCCTGCAGGCGCCAGACCGCGCCGGCGACGAAGATCAGCGCGCGCGGGATGCAGGCCAGCGCGAGGATGCGCAGCGCCGTGTCGCCCTCACGGGCGTAGTCGGCGCCGAAGGGCAGCAGCACCACCGGAGCCGCGACGACCAGGACCGCGACGCCCGCGAGCAGCAGCGGCCCGTAGCGCCGCACGACCGTCCGCAGATGGTCGCGGACCAAGCCTTCGTCGTAAGCGGACTCGGCGACGATCGAGGTCCCGATGCTCAACACCATCATGTCGAACGCGATGACGATGGTGAACGGAATGTAGAAGTAGGCGTTGTCGGCGGCGCCGAGCGTCGCGACGACCAGGACCGGCAGCAGCGTGACACCGAGGCGCATCAGCACCTGGCCGAGGTAGTCCTGGGCCAGGAACGCGCCGAGCCCACGACGGCCGAGCGCGGCCAGCGGCGGACCGCCCGTCGCCGGAGCGGTGGCACGATGGCGCGCGACGACCGCTGCGAACACCAGGACGTTGACCGGCACGAGCAGGATCGCCATCGGCACGATCCACGCCAGGAACACGCCGTGGCCGACGGCAAGGCCCACCGCGGCCGGCAGCGCCGCCAGCTTGAGGAGCCCGAAGACGCTGTTCTCGACCGGCACCCAGTGGGCGTGGCGCATCGCGGTCAGCGCCGCGTCCTGCAAGGTGAACACGCCCCAGAGCACCAGCCCGGCGACGAACGCCGCCGCGATCCAGGCGTCATGGCGCAGGAAGTCGAAGTCGCTCGACAGCGACGGCACGATCAGGACGAAGGCCGTGCCGAGCACGAGCGCCAGCAGCGCGTTGACGCCGTAGGCGCCGGCCACCGCCCGGCCCGCCCGCTCGCGCATGCCGGGCAAGAAGCGCACGAGCACGTTGTCGAGGTTGAGCTGGCAGATCGTCGACAGCTCGACCATCGCGCCGATGAGCGCCGCGTCGCGGCCGACCTCGTCGGCGTCGAACAGCCGCGCGGCCGCGATCCAGAACACCGCGCCGAGCACCGCCGAGGCGCCGCTGCTGACGACCAGGCTGTTGGCGCTGCGCACCAGGCCGCCGGCCGGAGAGACCAGTTCCCGCCCACCCACGGCGGTCACGACCGGTCCTCGGTGGCGCGCCGGCCGCGCAGGTAGCGCAGCGGCCCGCGGCTGAAGCCCTTCAGCTCGGGCGCCCACAGGCGCAGCGGATCGCCGCCGGACGCACCACGCTCGCGCAGCTCGCGCATGCGCAGGACGCCGGCGGGGACCCGGCGCGCGACGTCGACCGCGGTCTGCGGCGCGAGCAGGTGCTTGAAGGCGAACGCCGAGAGGCCGGAGCCGTAGCCGTCCATCTGGCCGCGCAGCGCCGAGAGCTCACGGCGATGGACGTGCCAGACGATCGCGGCCGGCTCGTAGGCGATGGCCTGACCCGCGAGGATCGTCCGCAGGAAGTAGTCAATGTCCTCGCCGCCCTTGGCCGGCGAGCCGGCGCCAAGCGCCTCGTCGAACGGCCCGATGGCGGCGAGCGCCTCGCGCCGCACGGCGAAGTTCGCGCCCGCGCCGAACGTGCCCGCGAGGTAGGGGTACAGCGGCTGGTCGACGCGGTTGGGACCGAGGTCGAAGAGCCGTGGCCGGCTCGAGTCCGCCCAGCCGACCTTGACGTCGAAGTAGGCCTGGGCTGGCGTCTCGATCTCGGCCGAAGGCACCATGCCGGTGACGCAGGCGACGTTCGGCGCGCGCGAAAAGCCGCGGACCAGCCCATGCAGCCAGTCGGGATCGACGAGGACGTCGTCGTCGGTGAAGGCGACGATCTGACCGGTCGCGTGCGCGACGCCGGTGTTGCGAGCGCGCGAGAGGCCGGCGACGGGCTCCTTGACCATTCGCACGCGCGGATCGGCGAGGCCGATGACGACGTTGGCGCTGTCGTCGGTCTTGGCCGCGTTGTCGACCACGATCACGTCGAAGTCGGGGTAGTCGACGGCCAGCAGCGAGCGCAGCGCGGCGCGCAGCGAGTCCTCGCGATCGCGGGTGGAGACGACGACGGTGACCGGCGGCGTGCCGACCGCGTGCGGGCCGCGGCCGCTGGCGGGCGGGAAGGCGACGGCCTCGGCGAGCTCGGCGTCGATCTTCGCGCGGACGGCCGCGGCGCTCACGCGCTGCTCGGCGTCGAGCTCGACCTCGATGAAGCCCAGCGGCTCGCGCGCGTAGCGGACGAGCAGGCGGGCGATACGGTAGGGCTCGCCGGCGCGCGCGGGAGCGACGAGATCGCCGAGGCCGTGGGGGGGGTCGACCATGGCGAGCCACGACGGCCGGACCCCCGCGCGCGCGGCCGCGGCGCGCCCGGCCGCCCGGCGGCGGCGCGCCCCCGCCCGCCGGCCGTGCCT
>JBEVLC010000349.1:0-10211 GCA_040509415.1 Baekduia sp.
GATCCGGCCGATGACGACGACGTCATCGCCGTCGTGATGCGTCTCCTCGAGGTCGAACTCGAGCTGCGCCCAATCGCGGTCGAGGTCCTCCCACATCTGGCGCATGCCGGCCTCGCCGACGTAGCTCGTGCTCTCGAGCTGGGCGCGCAGCGGCAGGAACTCGACCTCGGGCGCAATCAGCCCCGCGATCCGGTCCGGGTCACGCTCCTGCCAGGCGGCGAACGCCTCATGGACGATCCGGGCACTACCAGCGCTCACGCGCCGGAGTATGGCCGCCTACTCGCCCTCGGTGCGCAGCGGCGTGCGCTCGACCGGCTCGGCAAGGAGCATCTCCTTGGTGAAGATCAGGTCGCCGCGGTTGTAGTCGGCCAGCTCGTAGTCGTGGCCCATCGTGATCGCGTCGAACGGGCACGCGACCTCGCAGTAGCCGCAGAAGATGCAGCGGCTGAGGTTGATCTCATAGACCGCGGCGTAGCGCTCACCGGCCGAGACACGGTTGTCGGGGGAGTTCTCGGCGGCGACGACGCGGATGCAGTCCGACGGGCAGGCGGCGGCGCACAGCGAGCAGCCGACGCATTTCTCCAGGCCGGTGTCCTCGAACTTGTGGAGGCGATGGCGCCCGCGGAAGCGCGGGTAGACCGGGATCTTCTCCTCGGGGTAGGCGACCGTCTCGACTGGCGCCACGGACTGGCGCAGCGTCGTCTTCAGCCCGCGCAGCGTCTCGCCAAAGGCGCGGTAGAAGCCACCGGGGCCGCCCGGATCGGGCCCGTCGACGACATGAAGTTCTTCCGCGGAAGGCGGCCAGGGGGCCATTAGTCGGTCACCACCACGATGATCGCGGTCACGAGGGCGTTGAGGGTGGCCAGCGGCAGCAGCCCCTTCCACCCCAAGGACATCAACTGGTCGTAGCGCAGGCGCGGGAACGACGCGCGGGCCCAGACGAAGACGAAGATCAAGACCAAGGTCTTGCCGATGACGACGAACGGGTCGACCCAGCCGGGCGCGTCGATGCCGAACGGCAGCCACCAGCCGCCGAGGAAGACCGTGACCATGATGAACGAGGCCACGATCATGTTGAGGTACTCGGCGAAGTAGTACGTGGCGAAGCGGCCGCCGCCGTACTCGGTGTTGTAGCCGCCGACCAGCTCGCCATCGGCCTCGACGAGGTCGAACGGCGGCCGGTTGGTCTCGGCGAACGACGCCACCAGGAAGACGATGAAGGCGACGAACTGGGGCACGATGTACCACATGCCCTCTTGCGCCTTGACGATGTCCACCAGCGACAGCGACTGCGCGGTCATGACCACGCCGACCAGCGCCAGGCCCTGGGCGACCTCGTAGGAGATCAGCTGTGCGGCCGCGCGCATCGCGCCCAAGAACGAGTACTTCGAGCCCGAGGACCAGCCGCCGAGCATGATCCCGTAGAAGGCGATCGAGCCGAAGGCGAAGAGGTAGAGCGGGCCGATCGACGCGTCGACGCCGTAGAGCCCTGTCTTGGTCCCGAAGATGTCCTGAACGTCGCCGAAGGGCACGATCGCCAGGGCGGCGACCGCGGTCACGATCGAGATCAGCGGTGCGATCGCAAAGAGCCAGCCGATCGACGTCTTGGGCCGGAACTGCTGCTTGAACAGCAGCTTGCCGATGTCGGCGATCGGCGTCAGCGCGCCGAACGGGCCGACGCGGTTGGGGCCGTAGCGGTTCTGCATCCGGCCCATGACCTTGCGGTCGGCCATCAGCGCGATCGGGACGATCTGCAGGCCCACGGCGAAGATGACGATCGCCTTGGCGATCTGCATCCACCAGGGCTCGTAATAGATGACGTTCGCGAGGATCAACTGGGTCTTCTCAGCTCAGGGCGACGGGTTCGGGGTCAGCCGGCTCGGTGGCCGGCCGCTTGCGGACGTCGACGAGGGGACCCGCGACGCCGTTGCCCTCGACGAAGGCGCTGCCGGCGGGGATCGCGGCACGGACGCTGGCGGTTGCGCGGACCACTCCGCCCCTGCCATCACCGACCGTGACCTTGTCACCATCGAAGAGGTCGAGGCGCTGCGCATCGTGCGGCGACAGCTCGACGCGCGTGCGCGCGCGGAGGAACTGCAAGGCGGGGGAGGCGGCAACCTCGGGGCCGGCCCAGATCGAGCGGTAGGTGCCCAGGCGCAGGCGGCCGTCCTCGACCTCTGCGGCCGGCGCGGGAACCTCGGGAGCGCCGGGCGCGGTGACCGCGGGCCAGGCCGCCGCGGCGCTCGCGCCGGCTGGCCAGCGCAGGCCCTTGCCGCCGATGGCGTCGAGGCTCAGGCCGGCGTAGAACGGCACCGCGGCAAACAGCTGTGATGAGGCCATCGGGCCGGTTAGCACGCGCAGGTCGACGTCCAGGCGCTTGGCCAGCTCGGACAGGATCCACCAGCCGGCGCGGACCTCACCCGGGCGGGCGATGGCCTGGCGCAGGCGCTGCACGCGGCCGTCGGGGTGCACGATCGTGCCCTCGTGCTCGGCGTGCGACTCGGTGGGGAAGACGATCGTGGCGTGCTCCAGCACGCCGGCGGTGAGGTAGCCGGCGTGGGCGATGACCGTCGAGGCGCGCTCCAGGCCCGCGGCCCAGGTCGACCGCTCGGGATGGGTCTCCAGCGGGTCGGTGCCGACCAGCCACAGCGCCGCGAGCTCGCCGGCCGCGGCGGCGCCCGCGATCTCCGACGTGCTGCGCCCGGGGCGGTCGACAGGCGCCAGGCCGGGGCCGGAGAACGGCAGGACACCGGCCTCGCGCAGGCCGCGCGCGTTGGCGGTCGACGGCACACCGAGGAGGCCCGCGCCGTCGCGGCCGCGGAGGTTCAGCGCGTCAGCGATGGCGACGAGCGCGGCAGCCCCCGCAGGATCGGCAAGGACCCTCTCGCCGTAGAGAATCACGACGTCCTCGCCGCCGTCGCGCAGCTGCGCGACCAGCTCGGCCAGTTCATCAGGAACGTCAGAACCGGCGCTGCTCAACGCACCCGCGATCAGCGCCGCGGCCCGTGCCTCATCGCCCGGAGCGAAGCGCACGACCTGCTTGGCATTGGCGTCCAGCGACGACGGCCGCGCGGTCGCGATCGCGAGGTTGACGCGATGGCGGCGCACGCCCTTGCGGATCCGCAGGTCGAGGATCGGCATGTCGTCTACAGGCTCAACCCCCAGCACCAGCACGGTGTGGGCGAACTCCAGATCGGCGACCGTCGCCTGCAGCGCCGGGTCGTGCAGCGCGAGCGTGGCATCGCGATCGCCGCTGTCGAAGACGCGCGAATCGAGGTCGTTGGTGCCCAGGCCGTCGCGGACGATCTTCTGCAGGAGGAAGCCCTCCTCGTTGCTCGTCCCGCCGCCGGCCAGCACGCCGACCTTGCCGCCGGCACGGCGCAGGGCGGCTGCGGCGTCGTCCAGCGCGCGGTCCCAGGAGACGGGGCGCAGCTCGCCGCCGTCGCGGACCATCGGATGCGTGATGCGCTCGTCGACGTGGATCGCCTGGTAGCCAAAACGGCCGCGATCGCAGAGCCAGCCGTCGTCGACCTCGGCGTTGTCGCGGCCCAGCACACGCAGGACGCGCTCGTCGCGGACCGTGAAGGTGACGTTGCACTGGCCCGGGCAGAGCGTGCAGACGCCGCCTGCGCCCTCGATGTCCCACGGCCGTGCGCGGAAGCGGTAGGGCTGCGAGGTCAGCGCGCCGACGGGGCAGAGCTCGATGATGTTGCCGCTGAACGGCGCGACGTAGGGGTGGCCGTCGAAGGTGCCGACGAACGTGTGCGCGCCGCGCTCCTGGAAGACCAGCTGGTAGTCCTCGCTGATCTCCTGGCTGAAGCGCACGCAGCGGTAGCAGAGGATGCAGCGCTCGCGGTCGATGGCGACCAGCGGCGAGAGCTCCAGCGGCTTCTCGAAGTGGCGCTTGGGCTCGATGAAGCGCGAGCGGCCACCGCCCCAGCCGAAGGAGATGTCCTGCAGCGGGCACTCGCCGCCCTTGTCGCAGACCGGGCAGTCGAGCGGGTGGTTGATCAGCAGGAACTCGACGACCGCCTGCTGCGCGGTCTTCACCCGGTCGGTCTGGGTGTGGACGACCATGCCGTCCTTGACCGGCGTGGAGCAGCCGGTCTGTAGCTTCGGGATGCCCTCGATCTCCACCAGGCACATGCGGCAGGCGCCGACGGGCTGGCCGAGCTTGGGCTCGTAACAGAAGACGGGGATCTCGACGTCGCCGTACTTGGCGCCATCGACCAACATGATGTTCTCGGGTGCGGTGACCTCTCGACCGTCGATCGAGAAGGTGACCATGCGCTGCTGCGGGCGAGGCATAGGACTAGAGAACCGCTCCCTGGAGAAGGGCGAGCTCAGGCGCGGGCTCGTCGCCCACGGTCTCGAGGTTGGCCGCGCGCGCGGCCTCGATGTGGGCCTCGAACTCGTCGCGGAACTTCGCGACCATCGAGCCGACCGGCATGGCCATCGCGTCGCCCAGGACGCAGAGGCAGTTGCCGATGATCTGCTCCTGGACCGATGCCATGATGTCGAGGTCCATCGGCGTGGCGAGGCCGGACTGGATGCGCTCGAGCATCTTCACCGTCCAGTTGGTGCCCTCGCGACACGGCGTGCACTTGCCGCAGGACTCGTGGCGGTAGAACTCGGCGAGCCAGAGGCAGACGTCGACGACCGAGTTGGTGTCGTCGACGACGATGATCGCGCCGGAGCCGAGCATCGACCCCGCCTTGGCCAGCGTGTTGAAGTCGTAAGGAAGGTCGAGGTCGTCCTTGGTCAGGACCGGTGACGACGAGCCGCCCGGGAACCAGAGCTTGATCTCGCGGCCCTCGCCGGGGCCGCCGGCCAGGCCGTAGATGATGTCGCGCGAGGACATCCCCAGCTCGATCTCGTAGTTGCCCGGGCGCTGGACGTTGCCCGAGATCGAGATCAGCTTGGTGCCCGTCGAACCCTCGGCGCCGATCTTGGCGTACTCCGCGCCGCCCATCTCGACGATCAGCGGCACGGTCGCCAGCGTCTCGACGTTGTTAATGAGCGTCGGGCCTTGATACAGGCCTTGGTTGGCCGGGAACGGCGGCTTGAGGCGCGGGTTGCCGCGCTTGCCCTCCAGCGAGTCGAGCAGGCCCGTCTCCTCGCCGCAGATGTAGGCGCCGGCGCCGCGGTGCACGGCGAGCGACAAGTCGAAGTTGTTGCCGAGGATGTTCTCGCCGAGCAGGCCGGCGTCGTAGGCCTCGGCGACGGCGGCGTCGAGGATGTCGGCCTGCTGGACGTACTCGCCGCGGATGAAGATGAAGGCGCGGTTGGCACCCGCCGCGTAGGCGGCGATGATCATGCCCTCGATCAGCAGGTGCGGGATCTTCTGCATGAGCTCGCGGTCCTTGAAGGTCCCGGGCTCGGACTCGTCCGCGTTGCAGACCAAGTACTTGTCCATGGCCCCCTTGGGGATGAAGGAGGCCTTCATGCCCATGGAGAAGCCGGCGCCGCCGCGGCCACGCAGGCCGGAGGCCTTGAGCTCCTCGACCAGCGCCTCGGGCGGCATCGTCAGCGCCTTGCGCAGGCGCTCGCCGTAGCCACCGCGGCGCTTGTAGACGTCGATCGTGTTGAGGCCGGGCTCGTCGATCTCGGAGAAGATCAGGGGCTGCTGGGTGCTCACTCGGTGCCCTCCTGCGGGGCGCGGGTGTTGGCGTGCGGGTCGGCCGAGGGGCGCTTGAGCAGCTGCTTGGCCGGGAGCGGGTCGGCGCCGTCGCGCACCTGCTGGGCCAGCTCGGCGACCTCGCCGTCCTCGATCGGGCCGACGAAGACGCCGTCGATCGAGGCCATCGGGGCGATGTCGCAGGCGCCGAGGCACTCGAAGCCACGCACTTGAACGTCGGGGTCGTCGCCGATCGCCTCGCTCAGCTCGGCCAGCAGCTTGCGCCCGCCGCGCAGCGAGCACGAGATGTTGGTGCACACGTAGACGCGCTTGTGGCCCAATGGCCGCGTGTCCAACATGTCGTAGAAGGACGCGACGGCGATCAGGTAGGCCGGCGTCAGCCGCATCACGCACGCGACCTGGATGAAGGCCTCGGGCGAGCACCAGCCGTGCAGCTCCTGGGCGGCGGCCAGTGCCGGGATCGCCGCGCTGCGCCGGTCCGGGTACTTGGCGATGTGCGCCTCGATGGTGGCGCGCAGCTCGGCGGGCACCGGCGTGGTCGCTGGGTCCGGGACCTCCTGCGGGTCCTTGCTGAGATCCACCGAGTCGTCCCAGCCGGGGACGCGGGAGCCGTGCGAGAAGCGCTTGACGTCCATGGAGGCCATAGGGCTAGCGATCCACCCCGCCCAACACCGGGTCCATCATCGCCAGCGTGGTGATGAGGTCGGCGATGTAGGAGTCCTTGACCATCGGCAGCGTCGCCTGCAGGTTCACGAAGGAGGGGTCGCGCATGTGCACGCGCGCCGGCTTGCTGGAGCCGTCGGAGCGGATGAACATGCCGTACTCGCCGCGCGGGCCCTCGATCGGGTAGTAGACCTCGCCCGGCGGGACGCGGAAGCCCTCGGTCACCAGCTTGAAGTGATGGATCAACGCCTCCATCGACGTCGCCAGCTCGTGGCGTGGCGGGAGCGCGACCTTGCGGTCCTCGGTGATGTACGGACCCTCGGGCAGGCCGTCGAGCGCCTGCTCGATGATCTTCACCGACTCGAGCATCTCCTGCATGCGGACGGCGAAGCGGTCGTAGTTGTCGCCGCGGGTGCCGATCGGGATCTTGAAGTCGAAGTCCTCATACGAGGAGTAGGGCATGGCCTTGCGCAAGTCCCAAGGGTTGCCCGAGGCGCGCAGCAGCGGGCCGGTCACGCCGAGATCCAGCAGGGTCTGCTCGTCCAGCGGGCAGGTGTTACGCAGACGGCGCAGGGCGATCTCGTTGCGGTTGAGTAGGTCGAGGTACTGGTCGACCGCCCACGGCATCTTCTTCAGGAACTTGCGGAGGTTGGTCTCCCAGCCCGCCGGGATGTCCTCCATGACGCCGCCGACCTGGAAGTAACGCGTGTGCATGCGCTGGCCGGAGCTGTACTCGAAGAGGTCGAGGATCTGCTCGCGCTCGCGGAAGCAGTACCACCAGACCGACACGGCGCCGAGGTCCAGCATCGAGGTGCCCAGCCACACCAGGTGGCTCATGATGCGGTTGAGCTCCATGTGGATGACGCGCAGGTACTGGGCGCGCTTGGGGACCTCGACGTCGAGCAGCGTCTCGGTCGCCCCGCAGAAGGCCATGGCGTTGAAGTAGTAGGCCAGGTAGTCCATCCGCTCGACGACGGGGATGGCCTTCCAATAGGACTTGTCCTCGGCCGTCTTCTCGATGCCGGTGTGGACGTAGCCGATGATCGGCTTGAGGTCGCGGACGATCTCGGCCTCGAGCGTGACGAGCAAGCGCAGCACCCCGTGCGTGGCGGGGTGGTGCGGACCCATGTTGAGGGTCAGCAGCTCCTGGTCGGGCGCCGGGCTCGGCAGGCTCTGGACCTGCTGGAAGACGTCGACGCGATCCTCGGTGGCGCGGTAGTCGCTGACCTCGGTCATGTGGGTCTCCCGCCCGTTCCCCTGGTGTAGTCCTTGCCCTGGGCCTCGTCATGGGTGAACAGCACGGGCTCGCCGCCGAGCGGGAAGTCGCGGCGCTGGGGGAAGCCCTCGTAGTCCTCGGGCATGAGGATGCGGCGCAGGTCCGGGTGGCCGTCGAAGACGACGCCGAACATGTCGTAGACCTCGCGCTCCTGGTGGTTGGCGGTCGGCCACTTGTCCGTCACCGACGGCACGTTGGGGGTGTCAAGCGCGACGCGGAGCTTGACCGTGAGCCGGTCCAGTGCGTCGCGATCCAGCAGCTCGTACTGGACGCCGAGCCGCGGCTCCTCGGGGAAGTAGTCGACCCCGTGGACGCTCATGAGGTGCTTATAGCCCTTGGTCCGGAGGGACTCGAGGACCTCGCCGATCGCCTCGGGCGCGACGTTGATCGCGCCCTTGTCGCGGAAGAACTCGGTGCCGATGACGGCGTCGGGGTGCGCCTCGCGCAGCTCCTGGGCCAGCAGCTCTGTGCCGGGTGCGTCAGGCACCGGCGGTCTCTCCGGCTGGGACGTTGACGGCGTTGGCGACCGCCGCGTCGGTGATCTCCTGCTCGGTGACCTGCGCCTCGGCCGCCTCGCGCTCCATCAGCTCGTCGCCCTCGTCGGGCAGGACCTCGACCGTGCGCTCGGCGCCGTAGCGCTCGCGCCAGCCCATCGCCGGGTCGCTGTGGACCATCGAGCGGAGCTTGAGGATGCCGTGCATCAGCGCCTCCGGGCGGGGCGGGCAGCCGGGCACGTGCACGTCGACCGGCAGGAACTTGTCGGCCGGGACGATGGCGTAGTTGTTGAAGACGCCCATGGAGCTGCTGCACGCGCCCATGGCGATGGCGTACTTCGGGTCGAGCATCTGGTCGTAGATGCGCCGGACGATCGGCGCCATCTTGATCGAGACGCGGCCCGAGAGGATCAGCAGATCAGCCTGGCGCGGTGAGGCGCGGAAGGCCTCGAAGCCGAAGCGGGCGATGTCCAGGCGCGCGCCGACCACCGACATCATCTCGATGGCGCAGCAGGCCAGGCCGAAGGTCGCGGGGAAGAGCGAGTTGCCGCGCGCCCAGTTGGCCGCGCGGTCCAGCGTCGTCGTGATGACGCGCTCCCGCACGTACTGCTCGAGGGCATCGCCCTCGAGGTCGCCGCGCAGCATGTCGCGCGCCTGCAGCTGGCGGATGCGGAAGTCATCCGCCTCGCCTGCCTTCTCCCGCTTGATGATCTCCATGAGGTTCTTCCCGTCCTTCTTTCAGCGCCACTCGAGGGCGCCGCGTCGCCAGACGTAGACGAACGCGACCACGAGCAGTCCGATGAAGACCACCGTCTCGATCAACGCGAAGGTCCCGAACTCCCGCAGCTGGACGGCGATCGGGTAGAGGAAGACCACCTCGATGTCGAACAAGATGAACAACATCGCGATCAGGTAGAAGCTGATCCCGAAGCGGAAGCCTTGGTGGACCTCCGAGGGCATGCCGCTCTCGTAAGGGTCCGCTTGATAGGTCGTGGGGGTCTTCGGCTTCGGACCGAGGAAGCTGCCGGCGGTCACGAACAACGCGCCGACGAGGCCTCCGAGTCCGAGGAAGACGATGGCTGGAAGGTACGTCCGGAGCACTCGGCCTCCCGTTGTATCACCAACTTGTAACTTGCTGCCACAAAGTGGCTTCCCGCACTTGCGAACAACCCCTATGACTGACGTCGCACAAGTCCTTGCCCTCCTCGTGGTGATCTCGAACGGGATCGCCGGGATCGTGTGCGCCTGGCTGTGGTGGCGCGTGGAGCCCCATTCCTTTGCATGGCTGCTCATTCGCGCCGGCCAGGCGGCGGCTGTCGCCCAGGCGGCGGGGGCCGGGATCCTGGCCGTGGGCGGCTTCGAGCCTGTCGACGGCCTCTACTGGTTGTACGCCTTGCTGCCCGTGGCCGTGGGCTTCGTGGCCGAGCAGCTGCGGCTGGTCTCGGCGCAGATGGTCCTCGACGTGCGGGAGCTGGAAGACGCTCAGGCGGTGGGGCGGCTGCCGGCTGAGGACCAGCGCTCGATCGTCCTGCAGATCGCCCGTCGCGAGCTGGGCGTCATGGCCGCGGCGGCGCTGGTGATCACGTTCCTGGCGCTGCGGGCGCTGGGGACGGTCTAGGCGTCAGGGTTCTGACGCGGGACCGTGAGCTGCGCGAAACCGCCGCGGAAGAACAGCAGCGGCTCGTGGGCCCCGGGGCTGTCATCGGCGCTCAGATGCGTCACGCGGCCGATGCCGATCGAGTGATCGCCGGCTTGGGTGAGCGACTCGAGGTCGCAGGCGATCCAGGCGAGCGCGTCGTCGAGCACCGGGACGCCGTGGGCGACCGTGTGGGTCGCCGCGTCGAACTTCTCCTCGGCGATGCGCTTGGAGGCGAAGACCCGGGCGAGATCCTGCTGGCCGGCGTGCAAGACGTTGACGGCGAAGCGCCCGGCCTTCGCGACGATCGGCAACGTGCGCGACGCATTGTCGAAGCAGACCAGCAGCAGCAGCGGGTCGAGGCTCAGGCTCGTGACGGCGTTGGTCGTGAGCCCGGCCGGCCCATCGTCGCTCTGGGCGGTGACGATCGCGACCCCGGTCGCAAAGCTCCCGATCACCTCGCGGTAGCGGGCCGGATCGACTGCGGGCGTCGCCATGGCCGCG
>JBEVLC010000350.1:0-4801 GCA_040509415.1 Baekduia sp.
TGATCCGCGGACCGCAGCGCCCGGCGTCAGCTCGCCGCTGAGGCTTCCTCAAGTTCCTTCTCGAAGTCCTTGGCGTCGGCCTTGAGCTGCTTCTTGAGGCGCTTGTTCGCACGGCGCAGCTCGCGGTCGAGCGTCTCTTCGAGTTGGGAGCGGCCAACGACCACGAGGGCGGCCTCACCCGAGTCGAGCGCCTCGCCGAGATCCTTCATGTCGCCGCGCGACATGCCGTGCCAGAGGTGGCCGATCAGGCCGCCCGCCGCGCCCCCAACGATCGCGGTGCCGATGATCGTCGGCGGGAAGAGGATGCCGAGCAGCGCGCCGACGCCGGCCCCGGTCCAGGCGCCGTGCTGGGTCGGCTTCTCGTGCTTGTGGACGTGGACCTTGCCGTCGGCGTCCTTGGTGACGAGCGCCGCGTCGTAGGTGCCCACGACACCGCCGGCGTGCAGCTCCTTGAGCACCTCGTAGTCCTCGCGGGCGTCTTCCTCGCTGTCATAGGACGCGATGTAGAGGAAGACCGGTTCGTCGGCCATGTCGTGCTCCTTTGCGCTGAGGGAGTTCGTCTGCACAGCATGGGCCCCGCGCAGCGATCTGTCGTCACTCCAAACGGGTGATCTCATCCCCGGCGGGTGAGGATCGGTCACCCAGCCGCTCGCGATCCTGCCGAACGTCACCACGCTACGACGGGGAGGTCTTCCATGTCCACGCTTGATCCTGGTCTCCAGGAGCGCGAACCGCGACGCCACGCGACCTACGACGAACCACAAGGTGCCGGCTGGCTGATGTTCGCCGGGATCATGCTGCTCATCGCGGGTGTGTTGAACGTCATCTACGGCATCGCCGCGATCGGCGACTCCAGCTTCTTCATCAACGACACCAAGTACATCCTCAGCGACCTCAACACGTGGGGCTGGGTGACGCTCGTCATCGGGGCCTTGCAGATCATCGCCGCGTTCTCGATCTGGGCCGGCAATCAGTTCGGCCGCTGGTTCGGGATCTTCGCGGCGGGGATCAGCGCCATCGGCGCGCTGCTGTCGATCCCCGCCTATCCCTTCTGGTCGCTGGCGATCTTCGCCATCGACATCCTCATCATCTACGGGCTCGCCGCCTACGGCGGACGTCACCAGCCGGTCTGAGCATCATCTCCTACCGCAAGGTGATGTGGAACGTCCGGGTGACGGTCCCGGCGGGTGAGCGCACCGTGACCGGGACCGTCAGCACCGTCCGGTGGCCCTTGAGGCGCGCGAGCGCGGCTCGGGGCAGCCGGAGCATCAGCTTCGAGGCCTTGAAGCTGTTGATGGTCTTGGCGCCGGTCAGGCGAGTGACGTAGACCCGGCCGGCGATCCGGACCCGGATCGTCGCGGCGCGCGTGACCCGGCACGGGCCGGTGCGGCACGTCAGCCGTGCGATCAGGACCGTGCCGGTGCGGCGGTCGACCGTCCGGGTGAGGCGTGCGGTGCCGAGCTTTGGCCCCAGCGCCTTGGCCGGGGTGCCCGGGACGGACGGTGTCGGCGGTGCCGGCGCGGCGGGCGGCGGCGTGCCGGGATCGGCGGGCGCTGGGGTCTCGTCGCGCTCACCGGTGACGGTCAGGACGATCGGCGACGGGGCTTTGTACGGGTCGGCCGCGCCGCCCGAGGAGTACCAGTAGGAGCCCAGTCCGGTCTGAACCTGGAAGTCCACGAACGACTGCGGCCATGCGCCCCAGCCCTCGCCGCTGCGGAGTTGCTGTACCTGCCCGGCGGGCAGGTCGACCTCCACGCCCGCGTAGCCGGGGGTGAGGGTCGATGGCGCCGACGGGTCGATGCGTCCGCCGGAGAACGTGGCGAGCGTGACGCCCGCGACCGGCGCGAGCGGCGTGCGCTCGCTCGGGTTGGCCTGCGACGACGCGTAGCCCGCCAACGTCGCGGTCAGCTTCCCGTCGCCGTTGGCGTCGAGGGCCAGCGTCGGGGCACTCACCGTGAACGGCACGAGCCCGCCGTACATGTTGACGCTGAAGCTCCCCGGCCAGGACACGGTCGCCGAGCCGTCCGGCGCGATCGCGCCCGTGCCGCCGACGAGGCGCACGAGCTGGCGCCCGCCCGAGGTCAGGTGCTGGTCGCGCGTCGCCCAGCCGGCGGGCTGCTCACCGCCGTCGGCGGCGATCTGCAGCACCCGCACGTTGGGCGCGCTTGCCGCGTAGGTGGCCTGGTTGCCGGTCGAGGTCCCCGCCGAGAAGTAGCTCGACGTCCCGTTGGGGGCCTTGCGCTGCAGCTCTTGGGAGCCGGTCCAGTCCAGGCGCACGCCGGTCAGGCTCCGCGCCGCGGGCGCGACGACGGTCAGCGTGGCCACGCGCGTGGCGGTGGTCGCCACGCTGTTGCGCAGGCGCGCGCGGATCGGCGTCCCGGACTGCGCCAAGTTGGTGTCCTTGACGATCAGCCGGCCGGGCTCGAGACGGAAGTCGTCGTCCTCGGGCTCGACCGTCCGCCAGAACCCGCCGACGCGGTACTGCCACTGCACCGATGGCTCGGGGTTGCCGACGCCGACCACCTGGAACGTCGCGTCGTGGCCAGGGGCGACCGTCACGTCCAGCGGCGCGACCCGGACCTCGGGCGCGTAGGCGACGCCGAGCGTCGCGGGCTCGGTGGCGATCCGCCCGCCCGCGTTGGCGAAGACGGCGCGGTAGAGGGTGCCGTCCATGCCGCGCCGGGCGCTGACCGTCAGCGTCGCGTCGGTCTGGTTGTTGATGTCCTTGAAGCGTGTCGCTCCGGGCGCCTTGGCTTGCCATTGCAGCGAGGGCGCCGGGTCGCCGGTGGCGGCGGCGGAGAGCGTCACGTCCTCGCCCTCGACGCCGGCGCCCAGCGCGACCTCCGCGTCCTGCGGATCGGTGGTGACCGTCGGGGAGATCCCGACGCGCTTGAGCTTCTGGAAGCCATACGCGGTCCGCTGCAGGTTGTCGTCGCTGCCGTCATTGGACTGCATGAACAGGGTATGGCCGGGCCCCGCGATCAGCGCCGGGGCCCGCGTGTTGCGCATCGGGAGCACCTGGTCGGCGACGATCCGTCCGTCCTTGACGCCGACCAGGCGCCGGGACTTCAGGCCGGCGAGCCAGATCGTGCCGTCCTCGGGGTCGACGGCGACGGCGCGCATGTCGGCGGTGAGGAACCCGGTGTCGACGACAGGACCGGCGTGGATCGGGCCGCTGGCCGGCGTCACGTCCAGCTGCTGGACGGTCGTCGACCCGTTGGCGTTGATCAGGGCGACCGTGCCGTCGGGGCCGGCCTCCGCGGTGGTGAACTGCGCCAGGGGTCCGTTGGAGACCTCGCTCCCGGGGATCGCCGTGACCTCGGCGGTGCCGTCGTCGTGGGTGACCACGCGGTAAGCGCCGGGGATCGTGTCCGGCGCTGGCACCGAGGTGTCGGGGCTGGGGGACTGCGCGACGCCGAGCAGGATCAGCGAGCCGTCGGCGGCGGTGGCGCCGAGCCGGCTGTAGACGGCGCTGTTGAGGTTGGGCGGGCCGTTGGGGAGGTCATAGTTCTTGACCGCCCACGTGCCGCCCGGCTGCTCGGAGTAGGTCCGCAGCTGCCAGACGTGGTGGTCGACGTCCGACGGATCGACGCCGTCGGGCACGGTCCGCACGACCTCGTACGCGCGTTCCCCGACCGGATCCCACGCCAGCGGGCTGTTGTCGGTGACGGTCGGGATCGGCTCCGCGTTCTCGCCCTGGACGTAGGTTCCGAGGTCGCGGTCGAAGCGGATCCAGCGGCGCGGATAGGCGTCGAAGAAGCCGAACGCGTAGAGCTTGCCGCTGGTGGTGTCGTGCATCGCCGGGAGGTCGAAGTCAAACCAGGACACCGTCAGCGGATCGCCGAGCTTCTGCATGGTCGTCAGGTCGAAGGCCTGGTAGGTCCAGTCGCCCGCGCTGTCGCGCATGCGGTAATGCACGAGCTGGCGGGCGGTGTCGACCGCGAACGTCTCGTAATCGCCGGTGAAGGTGTCAGCAGGAGCCAGGAGCACGTTGTCGCCATCCGGGGCCATGCGGATCGTCCCGGGCGGGTCGAAGTCCTCGGAGAAGTCCGGGGCGCCGCCGGGGCCGGTGTAGGAGAACCCGACCTGGTCGACGTTGGTGCCGGCCGGGTAGGTGCCCCCGAAGACCGGGCTGCCCTCGGCGTCGGTCGTGGCCTTGATCGCGCTCCAGGTCGTGGTGGGGCCGGCGACCGCCGGCGTCGTCTCGTCAACCGCGAGGTCGACGAGCGCAACGCGTCCGTAGTCGACGAGCCGCCAGGTGTTCAGGTTGCGGCTGACCGCCTCGGCCGAGATCGTCGCCGTGTCGCGGCTGATGGTGATGACCGGGTCGCTGATCGTCACGTCGAGCAGGTCGATGTCCAGCGGGCCGTCATAGCCCGGAGGCGGCGTCCAGCCCTCCGCGATGCTGTTGTGGCTCGTCCAGCGTGCGGTGCCCTTGTAGCTCAGGACCGTCGTACCGGTCTCGGCGTCGTAGCTGCCGGTGTCGAACGTCCAGCCCAGGTCGTGGCCGGCGGCGCCGGCGCTCGGGACGACCGCTGCGCCATCGCTGACGGCCGGGGTCCCGGCGTAGACGCGCCAGGAGAGCTTGAAGCCCCATTGCAACGCGGGCGCCTCGGTGATCGCGACCGGTGAGGCCGAGGCCTCTCGTGCCGGGCCGGCGAGCAGGATCAGCGCGCAGGCCACCAACACGCCCAACAACAGGACGTGCCACCGGGGTTGACGGCAGGAACGGACGTGCAATGGAACCTCGTTGTGTCGGATGCGGAGTGCGAGGTCCGCGACGCGTGCGCGCCGAGCACGG